>WTGE01000461.1 GCA_011525445.1 Synechococcus sp. CO36386bin_37 | reverse complement strand
TCCCACCCCAGGCACCCCCGTATCACCATCTGCGGTCACAACTGAAGTGTTCCTGGCTGAAGGCTCAGGCGCTGTTAGCGATGGTGTGGCTGCTTGAGCGGTTGCGATTGACGGATCTGGCTCAGGGTTGGCTGAGCCATCTGTTGAAGGTTTATCCCCGCAATCTTTCTCTCCTCAGTGGGATGGCCCAGCGCTGTTTGCAGAAGGGGGATTACACCCAGGCCTGTTGGTTGATTGAACGGATCTGGCTCGAGGATGGAAATGCCCAGATCCTGCATCACCTCCTGTTCCGTCGTGGCTCACGCCCTGGTTCACGCATCGATCAACTGGCGATGTTTGATGCGCTTGCGACCAGCCGTGTTCTTCCGGCTCATTACGTCGGCTACTGCCGGGTGGTGCGCACTTACCGGGCGATCGATGCCAAAGATGAACCTGTGCTTCGGTTGGGGGTTGAGGGTCTCTCCGAAATCATCACTGAGTTGGAGCAGGATCCCAACACCTTTTGCTGTCTGAAGCCCAACCGGGAAAACAGAGCCAAATTATTGATTTCGGCCCATCTCACCCGCTTCCGTGCCTTGATGGCTTTGCACGATACGGCCGGATTGGATCAGGCGGCACACCACGTGATGCACACCGTGGATCGGTATGACCCCTTCTCCATCGATCGCAAAACTGCAGTGCGGATGACGCGCAACATCCTGCGCAGTCTCACCCTTGCAGCTGTGATGGCTTGGCATGCTGCTGACGCCCTGCGTTACCGCCAGGTCTTGGACGCGGTGGAACGTCTCCGTGATGCCTGTTTCCACAAGAGATTTGAAGCCATTGTCCACAACACACAGGAAGACCACCGCGGTTTCGCAGATCAGCTTCTGGCCCTGTTGAAGAAGGCAAGCTGGCTGGTTGATGCTCCGGAACAGCGCCCAGACTTGGAGGCGTTGGTGGATCCAGTCTTGTTGGTGTACTTCCCTGAATTGCGTCGGCAACGAGCGGAAAAAGCCCGTCGTTTTCTGCAGTCGTTAGGGCCGGTCACAACCCATACATGACGCTGATTCGGGTTGCATTCAGCATCGATTCTCTCAAGCTCGGTGGGGCCGAGAGGGTGTTGTTGCGTTGGGCTGGTTGGTGTCGGGAGGCTGGCTGGGATGTGGTTGTGGTGACCCGTCAGCCGCCTGATCGGGATGTCTATCCAATGCCTCAGGGAGTGCTTCGTCGCCTCGAGCCACCCTTGCCTGCTGCACTGGAGCGGTTGGGCTGGCTGGCTTTTCCCCTGCGGGTTTACCAGTTGCGCCAACTCCTGAAGCAGGAGCGCTGTCAGTTGGCGGTTGGGGTCACCACCCTTCCATCTGTGAAGCTTCTGTTGGCCTGTCTGGGTTTGCCGATCCGTTGTGTGGTGTCCGAACGCAATTACCCCCCGGCCAAACCCCCTTTGCTGCCCTGGCGCTGGCTCAGGCGAGTCACCTATCCCTGGGCCGACTTGCACCTGGTACAGACAAGGATCACCGGGGTGTGGCTGCAGCAGCACTGTGGCGTGCGCCGTCGGCTGCTTCTCCCCAATCCCGTGGCGTGGCCCTTGCTGGATCGGTCGCCAGTCGTGAATCCTGCGGATTGGCTGGCCCCCGATGTCCCCCTGATCTTGGGGGTTGGCACCAAAGCACGACAGAAGGGTTTTGACCGTCTGATACCGGTGTTCAAGGTGTTGGCTCGAGAAGACCCCGGTCTGCATCTGGCCCTGCTTGGCTTGTCCAAGGGCTGTTATCAAGGCTTGGATCAGCAGGCTTGGTTGCGTCAGAAACTGGGGGAAGATCCCAATCTGCAGCAACGCCTCCTGCTTCCCGGCATGGTTGGAACCCTTTCGGCTTGGTATGAGCGGGCCACTGTGTTCGTGCTGCCATCACGCTTTGAAGGGTTTCCCAACGTGTTGCTTGAGGCGATGGCGGCAGGCTGTGCCTGTGTGGCCAGTGATTGCCTCACGGGGCCAGCGGAATTGATCAATCACAACGTCAATGGGATCTTGTTACCGGACGACGCAACGCGAGAGGATTGGATCAGTGCGATTCGGGGGCTGTTGCATGATCCGTCGCGCTGCAAGGCATTGGGACGGAAGGCGACCGGCGTGCGCACCCGATTTGCGCCCGATCGGCTTCGCCATGATTTTCTGGAGGCTCTGCGACCGCTGAGCCATGGATGATCTCTGGGTTGTACTTCCCCATCTCGGAGCAGGTGGAGCGCAGAAAGTGGGTCTGTTGGCCGCTGAGCATTTTGCGGCAGAGGGTTTTCAGGTTCGTGTTCTCTCCCTGCGCCATGGCCACCCCGTCAAGCACTCCATTCCGGCCGGTGTGGAGGTGTTTGACCTTGGACCCGATGAGGTGGTGATGCATCCTTGGCTGCGGGATGGCTGGAACCGATCGTTGGGGGCCCGTTGTCGCAGGTTCAGCCTCGCGCAAGTGCTCAAGCTGCAACGTATGGCGTTGCATGTCGCCATCGCTGTGACCTGGCCGCTGATCGAGCGCCAGATGCATCCAAGGAATCACGCCTGGGCAACGCGATTGCTTCGGCTCGGGATGCCACGGTTAGCGGGCTATCGCTACGAGCGTCTGTGCCAGCTGATGGAGGAGCAGCGCCCTAAGCGGGTGTTGGCGTTGCTCACGAAAACGAATGTGCTGTGCTGTGCTGCGGCTTGGGATCAGACGGTGCATCTGGTGGTGTCGGAGCGCAATGACCCACGGCGCCAGAGCCTGGACACGCTTTGGAGTCGCTTGCGCAGGGTGTATTACAGACGGGCTGATGTGGTGACGGCCAACACCCAAGGGGTGATCGAGGCTCTTGAGACGATGGGCGAGTGGCAGCGCCTGGAGTTGCTGCCCAACCCGTTGCCGGGAACACTGTCTCGCACCAATGAGGTGTTCCTTCCGGACCGTGAACCTCAGATTTTGGCTGTCGCTCGCTTGGTGCCCCAGAAGGGTTTGGATCTCCTGCTTCAGGCCTTTGCCGCCATACCAGCGCAATGCCGCAAGGGCTGGAGTCTGATGTTGGTGGGTGATGGCCCGGAGCGGGACGCTCTGCAGATGCAGGCCCGGGAGTTGGGAATTGACCAATCGGTGACTTTTGCTGGTTTCCGCTCCGATCCACTCACCTTCATGAAACGAGCAGCGATTTTTGCTCTCCCTTCCCGCTTTGAAGGGATGCCCAATGCCCTGTTGGAGGCCATGGCGGCTGGTTTGCCTTCGGTGGTGAGTGATGCATCACCAGGCCCCCTGGAAATGGTGACCCATGGAGAGCACGGACTGGTTGTCCCTCGCGATGATTGGCGGGAATTGTCTCAGGCTCTCGAGCAGTTGATGCTGAATCCGATGTTGCGTGCGCATCAAGGCGCTGCTGCACAGGAGAAATTGTGTTCTCTGGATTGGAGTGTGGTGGAACCCCACTGGCGTTCGGTTTTGGCGCTCCCGGACCTGTGATCATGCAATCAATGGCATTGCAGCGCCGGTTGCTGGTTCTCGCCCCGACCCGCCGCGCGACGAGCGAAACGTTTGTTCGCGCCAATCTTCAGGGGTTGCCTTTTGATGTGCAGGCCTTTTTTGGGGATGAACACCCCCTCAGTCGCCCCTGGCGCCTGGGTTATGGAGTGGCGATTCTGCTTAGCAAGGTGTTCACACGGATGCGCTGGCTGCGCTTGGCCAGCTGGCCGGCCTCGTTGCTGACCTGGGGCTTGATTCGTCGCTACCGCCCTGAAGCGGTGATGGTGGAGTTTGGTTTTGAGGCGGTTCGTGTTATGGAGGCTTGCGCTTGGACGGGTGTGCCGTTGGTGGTGCATTTTCGAGGTTCCGATGCCTCGGCCCGTGATCGTCTCGACGTGCTGCACGGTCGCTATCAGCGTTTGATGCGTATTGCGGCTGGGGTGATCGTGAAGTCTCAGCCCATGGCCCGCACCTTGGTGGCGCTGGGCGCCCCAATGGATCGTGTGCTGATCAGCCCCTCTGGAGGAAATTCTGATCTGTTCCATGGCAGTGCTCCTGCGAGCGCTCCGCCGGTGTTTCTTGCTGTGGGGCGATTTGTTGAAAAGAAAGGCCCCCTGCACACCATTCGCGCGTTCTCTCGGCTCAAGATCGATACCCAGAGCAAGGCTCAGGCCCAGTGGCCTCAGCTCTGGATGGTGGGGGAAGGGCCCTTGCTGGGGCAGGCCAAAGCCTTGGTGCAATCTCTTCACCTGCAGGATCGTGTTCGGTTGTTGGGCTTGCGCAATCAAGATGAAGTGGCTGCGCTGATGCGTGAGGTCCGTGCCTTTGTGCAGCACTCTCTGGTGGCCTCTGATGGAGACAGCGAGGGCAGTCCAGTGGCGGTGATGGAGGCCCAGCTCAGCGGTCTTCCTGTTGTGGCGACCCATCACGCGGGGATTCCAGAGGTGGTTGTGGATGGTGAGACGGGGTTGCTGGTGGATGAGGGAGACGTGGCGGGCATGGCGATAGCCATGACCAGGTTGATCGACGATCCCGCACTGGCTGCACGTCTGGGAGACTGCGGTCGCAGGCGCATTGAGGAGGGCTTCACGATCGACCACCACCTCCGCCAGGTGTCAGGCCTCGTGCTGAAGGTGATGGAGGAGGCCCATTCGTGAAGAGACTTCTGCTGATCCGAGGACTCGGCCACAGTGGCACCACCATTTTGGATTTGGCGTTGGGGGCTCATCCGCAGATGGTGGGCGTGGGTGAGGCGGCGCGGATCCTGGAGCGCCCCTCTCCAGCAGAGGCGCATCGTGGTCCTGCTCGGTTGAGGGGTGATTTGCGCTTTGAGCGGCGCTGTACCTGTGGCCAGATCGCCGCTGATTGCCCGGTTTGGGGTCCAATGTTGGCGTGGCTTTCAGAGCATGACCACTGTTCACTGTCGCTGAAGATGCAACGATTGATCGACACCCTTTCAGTGGCCGAGGCCCTGGACGTTTCGGCAGCATCGTGGGTGATCGATTCCTACCAAGATGATTTCACGCTCCCTTTTGAGCAGGCATCGGATCTGGACATCCGCGTGATTCATCTCACCCGAGACTTGCGCTCCTGGGTTGATTCCCGTGCCCGCTCAGGCCGCGAACGAGGGCATTGGTTGCCTGGGTTGAAACCGCTGCTGCGCTGGTATCGGATCAACGCTCGTCATGAGCGCCTTTTGCAGAGATGCCCCCATCCTGTGTTGCGCTTGGGGTATGAGCAATTCGCGCTGGATCCAGAGGGCAGTTTGCGTCGGATCTGCACTTGGCTAGGCCTTGAGATGTCGGAGCAAATGCTGCGGCCAGGATGCTTCAGCACTAGCCATGTATTGTCTGGAAACCGCATGCGTTTTGACGCCGAGCGCAGTGCAGTGATTCGCTACGACGCCAACTGGATGGCAGCTCCCAGTGGTGTGGCTCAAGCCGCTCTGATGCTGCCTTGGGTGTCGGCGCTGAATCGACGCCTCGTTTATTCCGTGACGACTGATTCTTGTTAGCGCCAGATGTTTTAAATGAAATGATTGTTCTGTAATGATGAATGATTTCAGCAGTCAATCGATTCAAAAGGTTCGACTATCTTCTCGCGATGACTAAAGATGAACCCGGGTGGATATTGTGATCACGTTTTGTGTTTGATTGATATCGGAGTAGTGACGGGATGATGATCGGTGAACTCCAGGGTGTTATCTAAGGGGAATAGAGTTGATGCATTCCATTGGTGAATAAGACGGATTAGGTCGAGCTCTTGCCAGGACAATGCCATGCTGAAGAGCAGATTGGCAAAATTTATAGGATAGCTTGATGCTGTTCATACAAAGATCGCCTAAATTCTGGAGTTTATCGATGTCGAAAAATTCGCGCATATTCTCGGTCAGGGTTTTCTTGGTAGAGCAGCTTGTAATGCGACAGGTCGATGCCAAATTCCCTGAGTTTGACTCCGGTGTCGATATCGATTAAGAAATCTCCTTTCTGAGGTTTGTAGGGATTCCCAGAGTTGATACCCTCTTTAATGTTATATGTTTTGAGGTCAATATCGTAATAAATCAAGCGATCATAAGGTAGTCTTTTCATGGCGTCAGAGCTTTTGAACCAGCCTTTTGAGAAAATCAAATTCACCTCGTCGCCTTTCCTTTTGGCTCTTTTCGCCAATGCGTCTGCTGTGTCCAAGGTCTTGCTCCATGATTGCTGTTTCCAGCTGATTAATTCTGCGCGTTGGCGGAATGTTGCTGCCTGACGATCCTCAATTGTGAGTATTAAACATGTTGCCCCAAGGGCTGCAGCCTGGGTTTGACGGATGCTGATTCGCTTTCTAAGCCATGGAGCAGCCAATGCTTCCCAGGTGATCAGGATGTCCATCACTGCAACGAATTGGATCGGCAGTGTCATGTAATTTGCCCCCTCCAGGCCTACGAGGGCATACAGAGACAATCCATAGAACACTGCGGCAATGTTGAGGCTGTCGAGTAAGTTCGCTTCTCGATTGTGTCGAGCTATCAGCCACAGACGAATTGTTGTGTACCCGATTAAAAAAAGCAGACGGATGTCCAGGCCGAGAGTTGAGAAGCCCAAGTGAGAGTCGTAGCGTTGGACTCCTTCAAAGAGGCTGGGAAGACCACTCAGCACTACATAGGATGCCAAAAAGAACGGAGCAAGACTGCAAATCGCAAGCTCTACTGCATAGGCATTGATCCATTCGGATAATTTCAAAGTGTTCCAGGAGGGATAGGTCTTCATTATTCCGATGCTCCCAAGCATGATTGTGGTGGCTGCAGGTAAGACGGCAAGGATGATGGCCGTGTCTTTAAAGAAAGGAATGAACAATGCGAACAGCAGCGCCAAGCGTCCATTTCTTTGGCTCCCTGAGTTTTGGTAAATGCAGTATTGGTAGCAATAGAGTGCAAGCAGAAATGTGAGAAATCGCTCGCTATAGATAAATTGGAAATAGTTGTATGCTGATGCGCTCGTGAAAAGAAAGAGGAGTGTTCCCATCAGCAGAAGCGAGTCACTGGATTTGTTTTTGTTCAGGGATCGGACAATTTTGCAACTCAAAACAATGGTTGTGATGAGCTCAAGAGCGCTCACGAGTGACCATGCTTTGACGTAAGGAGTAAACCAACTCAGAAGGTGGAGATCTTGATGTGAAAGTGGAAAGAAGCGAAAGTCATTTCTTCCCATCGTTTCTTTGGTGAAGCTATGTCTGAAGCTGAAATTATTGAGAAGATGATCGCTGAAAATATCGTCGTACCAGGTGAGTATTTCTTTGTAAAACCAACTGCTTTCTTGTACCATGATGATCACATAAGCCGTCAGGACAATTGTTGTAACAGGGTGTTTCCTGATTGTGTTCGTGACCTCAGCGAACCAATGTTGTTGGCTCGTTGGCTTTACGTCGGTACAGATTGTCCTGCTGATGGACCGAATGATGAGTGCACTGAGGACCAGTAACAGAGTGATCCAAATCCCATGGGAAATGTTGTTGTAGTCAGAAAGGAGTGAATTTCGAGTTCGCTCTTGAAGCTGGTCGATCACGCCTCGATTGAGATGAATCCAAAGCGCGAAACCACTGCTGACGATCAACGTGATGACTGAGACAATCCAGATCCAGAGGCTCCAACGTTGTTCGAAAACCGTGTTGCTCTTCGGCATTGGTTATTCAATCTCGAGTGCCGGTATCGCTTTCACGACATCATCAATCGCTTTGATTTGGCTCAGAAAAGTGCTCAGCTGTGCCAGCGGAAGCGCGCTGGGTCCATCGCATCGAGCCTGATCGGGATCGGGATGAGATTCCAGGAACAGCCCTGCCAGGCCGACCGCCATGCCCGCTCTAGCCAGGTCTGCAACCTGGTTGCGGCGTCCGCCTGATGCAGTGCCTCCAGGGTCGCGGCACTGCAGCGCGTGGGTGACATCAAAAATCAGGGGAAAGTCATCGCAGCACGTTCTCATCACTCCGAAGCCGAGCATGTCGACCACGAGATTGTCGTAACCAAAGGAACTGCCCCTCTCACAGATCAACAGCTGCTCGTTGCCGCATTCCCGGAACTTGTCCACGATGTTCGCCATCTGGGACGGGCTCAGAAACTGGGGTTTTTTGATGTTGATCACGGCGCCAGTTCGGGCCATCGCGCGCACCAAATCGGTCTGACGAGCCAAGAATGCGGGGAGTTGGATGATGTCGCACACCTCAGCCGCAGGACCAGCCTCGTCCGGGCTGTGCACATCCGTAATGACGGGAATGGAGTGGATGTCCTTCACCGCCTGAAGAATGGCTAGGCCCTCCTGAAGTCCTGGGCCTCGGTAGGAGTGAATCGAGGAGCGATTGGCTTTGTCGTATGAGGCTTTGAACACCAGGGGGATGCCCAGCTCATCGCAGACCGCTTTGTAGTGGCCAGCCACTTCAAGGGCAAAAGAACGCGATTCGAGCACGTTCACACCACCGATCAGTACAAAGGGGGCATCATTGGCGAAACGGATGGTGCCCAACGCGACGCTACGTGCGGCCATGGCTTGAAGCTCCGGTGAATCAAGGCCTCGAGCCGGCCATCAGGTCACCTTAATCTGGCCCTACTAACAGGGTATGAGGGGATGGCGATCGCTCCGATCCCGATTTTTATCGGATACGACCCGCGTGAGCGTGCGGCCACCAACGTTCTGATCGACAGCCTCTATCAGTCCAGTTCCGTGCCCCTGGCCATCACACCTCTCGTGACGCCCCAACTGGAGGCCCAGGGGCTCTACAGGCGCGAGCGCGACCCCAAACAGAGCACCGCGTTTTCTTTCACCCGCTTTCTGGTCCCCTACCTGATGAATTATCAAGGCTGGGCGTTGTTCATGGATTGCGACATGCTCTGTCGTGCTGACATCAAGGCGCTCTGGGATCAGAGGGATGACCGCTATGGAGCCATGTGCGTGCAGCATGAGCATGTTCCTGGCGAAACGGTGAAATTCCTCGGGGAGGTGCAAAGCGCTTATCCCAAAAAAAATTGGAGTTCACTGATGCTGCTCAACTGCAGCCGCTGCACCAAGCTCACGCTGGATTACGTGAACACTGCCACGGGTTTGGAGTTGCATCGCTTCCACTGGTTAGAGGGTGATCATGAGATCGGGGCCATTCAGGGGGGCTGGAACCACCTGGTCGATGTCCAGTCACCACCTGAAACCAGGGAGGCTTCACCCATGCTCCATTGGACTCTCGGTGGCCCCTGGTTCCGGGAACAGCGCACCATGGGCGGCCGGTTGGCGGCGGAATGGTTTTCGGCCCGCGATGACGCCATGAAGCTCTGGGATTGATTGGATGCAGAACGGTTGTTTGATTCAGCGCTTTGTGGTGGCGGTTCCAGCGCGCTTGGCGTCCTCTCGCCTTCCCGACAAGGTTTTGGCTGACATAGGCGGCAAGTCCATGCTCCAACGCGTGTTGGAGCGTTGTGCCCAAGCGGATGGGCCTGCCGCTGTGGTGCTCTGTACCGATAGTGAGCGCTTGCGCGATTTGGCGGAAGGATGGGGCTTTCCCGTTTTGATGACTGCAGAAACCTGCAGTTCAGGAAGTGAACGCATCGCCTCCGTGACGGATCAACTGGTGGCGTTGGCCTGGGGGGAGGACGCGGCCGAATGGGACCAGGCCACGCGTGAAACACGCCTGAAGGTAACGGCGGTGATCAACGTGCAGGGTGATCAGCCTTTCTTGGACCCTGGCGTGGTCTCGGCGATGGCCTCTGAGTTTGTGCGATCGGACCCCGTCCCAGCGGTGGTGACGCCCGTGTATCAACTCAAGCCTGAAACGATTCATAACCCTGCTGTCGTGAAAACCTTGCTCGCCCATGACGGCAGGGCTTTGTATTTTTCCCGTTCCGCGATTCCCCACGTTCGGGATGTCGATCCTTCCGCATGGCATCAGCACACCTCCTACTGGGGCCATGTGGGGATGTATGGCTTTCGCGGGGATGTTTTGGCGGTCTGGGATCAACTGCCCACGTCCCCGCTGGAGGACCTGGAACGGCTGGAACAGCTGCGCTTGATTGAGGCTGGCTACAGCATTGCCACCTTTGCTGTGGAGGGCACATCCCTGTCTGTTGACACCCCAGAGCAACTGGCTGAAGCGCGTTGCCTGGCTCGGGCTACCGATTAACACCAGCGGCTGGCCGTGGGCCAGAGCCGATGGAAATCAGCACCAGGCAGAAGCCTACAGATCGCCTCAAAGTCGTTGGCCTGTTGGCGACCGAGTTCGGCGAGAAGATCTTCGGGAATCCAGTTGTTGGTGGCACTTGCATTCACCCTCTGCTGCCAATCCGGTTCTTGGTAAGGGATGCCCAGATAGTGACAAAGGGCGGTGTAAGTGTTGGGCTCAAACAAGGTCTCAAACAAAGCGATGAAGCAGTGGTCGAGCCCAAAGGCCTGATCGAGGGCCTTAAGCGTTTGGCTGTAATTGCTGCGCAGACCCTGGCCTTTCTCGACCCTTCTTCGCAGTGACGCCACCTCTGTTGCAGCATCCCGTTGACCTTGTTTGCGCAGTTTCATCCGCTGGCTTGAAATGATTCGCTCGATCGGATCGCGCAGCAGAAACACCGGTCGCACGGGGATGCCGCGTTGCTGAAAC
>WTGE01000416.1 GCA_011525445.1 Synechococcus sp. CO36386bin_37 | reverse complement strand
CCCTATAGGCATGTGGTTGTACCGCCACCATCAACGTGACGGCGATCACAATCACGAGCTGCAGGAATCCACTGCCTACGTTTCCCGCCAAACCAAGAAGACTCTGAAGTCCTCCTGTCAAACCGGAGGCAATGGCAGAACCACTGGGCCCTTCCGCCAGATTTTTTGGAAACAGCAATTGACTCCAGTCGCTGGAGTCCGAACGTCCGTACACCATCGTGGTAACCGACGAGAACGCCTGCACAATCAATTCCTTCAACGCCTTGGCAGCCGTTGGAAGCTGAAGAATCAGCTGCTGGAACTGACTTGCAAAAGGCGGGACGATCACGGTCAAGACGACCGCGACGATCACCCCTAAACCCACAACACAAATCACAAGGGCCAGGGGTCTGGGAAGGATCCAACGTTGGCGAAGGGCTCCGACAAGCGTGCAAAGAGCCATTGCCAGAACAATGGCTGCAAAGAGATGAATGAGAACCTCACGCAGACTCCAGAGCAACAGTCCAGTTGCAACAACTGCGCAAAGCCCTAGCCAGTGTTGAAGCTTCACCCGTTTTGAACGTCTGTCGCTGGCGATTCTCCTGAATCCTGGGAATAGGCAAGACCTGAGGATTCGGCGTAGCGTTGAGCGAAACGCATAAAACGCTCAAAATCCTGCTCGGATTTCCAGGTGTACGTCGCTTCCAGGGCACTGGCCTTGCCGTTGACAAACTTGCCGTTCACCTCTCGTGTGACGAGCATCCCCTCTTCGTCGATCATGAACATTCCGGTGATGTCCCCCATGGTTTCGGGTGCGAGAGCCTCGGGTTGTTCAAACAAGAAAATGGCCTGTCCGGTTCGGCCGTCGCGACTGCGGGTGACACGGATGTCAGGCACGACGGGTTCATCCACGCCACGAAAGAACTGGATCGCTGCCTTGCTTCCGTCTGCCATGAATGCTGCTCCAGTACCAAAGCGGGATCTTAAGGGGCATTGATCGGTAACACGCGTCCTGTGTTCAACAGTTGAATTGCCGAAGCCCTTATGTCAGCGCCATCGAGTTCGATTTTGACCCTGTCTTCGACTTGTTGCAGCTCATGGTCGTAGCAGCGATCGTAGTAATCGAGCATGGCCCTGCATGCATCATGCCAACGTCGATCACGAATGGCCTCCAGCGCCATTTGCGTCCGTTGTGGACCCAATCGGCGTTGGATTCGCTGCGTTGCCTGGCACAACGCTTCAGGATCTTGAAAGGCATACACCGCAACCAACTGGCTGATTCGGTCCTCGAGACTGCGCTGTATCTCAAGCACGGGTGCCTGTTGCATTTGCTCGAACAATGTTTGTGGGATGCGACAGCAGCCCACGGATGAACTCTCGGCTTCAAGCCAGATCTGTTTCGCCCCCTGCTGCCGATACTGATCAAGGGCCTCCGCAAGTCCGTTTTCGTAATGCTCAGTGCTGGGCTGATCGGGTTGACCAAGACCTCCGAAACTGCTTCCACGGTGATGAGCCAATCCCTCCAAATCGACCACAGCCACATTGAGCGACTGCAGGGCCAGGAGCAGATCGGTTTTTCCCGTTCCCGTGCGGCCACCTAGCAGTTGGAGAGGCCAACGGCGTTCAAATTGATTCAGAACCCAACGCCGATACACCTTGTATCCACCCTCCAGCACCAGTGCAGGGTGGTCCTGTAAGGACGCAAGCCAGGCCATGCTGTTGGAGCGCATTCCGCCGCGCCAGCAATACAGCCGCAGTGGAAGATCGGAGCCTCCGGCTGCCAGAGTCAACGCTTTGGACCGCTCCGCCAGGGAAGGCCCGATCAGTTTTAGACCAAGCTGGATCGCATGTGATCGGCCCTTTTGTTTGTAGGCGCGCCCCACCTTTGCCCGTTGATCGTCGTCAAACAACGGGACATTCAGCGCACCAGGCCAATGGCCCTGTGCAAATTCCGAGGGGGAACGCACGTCAACCAGTGTTCCGCTGGCCGCTCGAAACTGATCAATACCGGTCACATCTGTGGATCCCATCCCTGACATAGTG
>WTGE01000097.1 GCA_011525445.1 Synechococcus sp. CO36386bin_37 | reverse complement strand
AATTTTCAGGCGATGAGCTGCTGCGCTTTTCGGGGCAAAAGGTGGGCCGGGTGACTGTCTCCAAGCAGGAGCACCCCGGGGAATATCACTGAACTCGTTTGATCAAAGAACTCTCTGGCAGACCCAAGGCAAATCACCGACCCCGAGGATGAATCTGATGAAGATCCCCTGGATGGAATCGCCGCCGCCAGTCCGTTGGAATCCGCTGCAGAAATGCCCCTGAAAGCATCGCGATCATCCATGATCCGGAACCCACTGATGCGCGGAATTTGAAACTGCTCTGCTGGCAACTGAATCAGGACAGTGCCAGCATGGGGCTCGTTTGGCAAAAACCTGGGCATCCAGCTCGCTACAGCCCGGTGAAGCACATTCACTGACCTGCCCGACCATCAAGCGAACGTCTTGGACCTGGCGCTGGGGTGAATCGCCAAGTCAGAGCATCTGATCAGAGTTCTGATTCAAATGCTCTTGTTACAGCTTTGATCGACTTGCTTTAAAGCCCCAGAGCCATCAGCAGTCCCTGGTGAAGCAAGGCTTCTGTTCCGATCAAAGCCACGAAGCCCAGCATGGCCAGACGTCCATTCAGGCGTTCAGCTCTCACCAGGCGTTCACGGCGCATCTGAGCTGCGGCAAGGTCTTGCCAGTAACGCTCGTCAGCCAGGAGGGTTGCAGTTGTCATGGTTGTCTCCGAGTGGGACCCGATCGGTCTATGTCCCATCGAAGCTGTGTGGAAGATCGGACAGCCGACCTCGAAGGTTCGGTTTCAGGATCTTCCGTTGCAGGTTGTCCAGCCGATCTCAGGACTCCTGAATTCAGAGGCTGTCAGTGGTGCCGGTAGAGGACGGATGATGTTGTCAACCTGGCAGAACCTGCCTGAACCCCTTGTGCTCCAGTACGCGCAGAGGAGTGTTGAACAGAGCGCTCAGTCTGTGGTCCTGCAGGAGGTGTTCTGGCGTTCCGTCGGCGGACACGCGTCCATGCTTCATGAACAGAATCCTGCCCATTTCGGGAAGAATGGTGTCGATTCGATGGGTGATGACCAGGAGAGTGGTGCCTTTCCGGCACAGATCCCGCAAGGTGCCCAGCAGTTGATGGCAGGCTTTGAGATCCAGGGCCCTGCAGGGTTCATCCAGAACCAACACGCTGGGGTCGTGGACCAGAGCTCTTGCGATCATGAGGCGACGGCGCTGGCCATCCGAGAGCTGCCCATAGGGTTTGTCTGCGAAGTGCTCGAGATCCAGCTGCTTCATCAGCACTTCACTTCTGGAGATCTGTTGTTCAGTGGGGATCTGGTCACGGCCCAGTCGTGTGGATCCAAAAAAGGCACTGAGGATCAATTCTTTTGGGAGGATCTGTGGGTGAAATCGGGTCTCCAGTTCACTGTTAACGATGCCGATGCGGGAGCGAAGTTGCCAGAGATTGATGGTGCTGGATTGAAAAATCTCAAGATGAGAATTCGGTTTCACCAATGGGTAGACGCTGCGGTTGATAAGGTTCACGAATGTGCTCTTGCCTGCTCCATTTGGCCCCAGAATTGTTGTTGATTCCCCTGTCTTTAATGTCAAGCAAAGATCATGAATCACGGGACGGTCGCCCAGCCATACCTCCAGGTGATCGGCCTCAAACCAGATATCTTCCATAACACTCTGAGTGCTTATTGTTATCTTAGCAGCGAATTATTTGTTCATGTTATCTATTCATTAGAATTGAACAGTTCTGTTGCATAACAGTGGACAGGATCAGAGTTGAAATCCGAATCTGTGGATAACACGGTGCTTGAACCTTTATGCCACAGTCATCTCCTTAATGCTGAGTCAATCAGTCTCAATCGGCTCAGGCGCCATGCTGAGTTCAGGACGACTATTCCCATGAGTGACCACACCGACCAACAGCTCAGCGCACGTGACATGGTGCGTGCTCATGCCTATCCAGTGCTGGCGGCCCTGAGCAGTTTGAGTCTTGTCTGTATCGCAGTGCTTCTCGTCCCGCAGGCTGTCAAAACCCATCGCTACAACCGCTGCGTTGA
>WTGE01000047.1 GCA_011525445.1 Synechococcus sp. CO36386bin_37 | reverse complement strand
AGCGCCTGTTCATCTCTCAGGAAACGGTGAAAACCCATGTCAGCACCGTGATTGGAAAGTTGGGGGTGCGTGATCGCACCCAAGCGGCGGTGATGGCCCTGCGGATGGGTTTACTCAGCGCGGTTTAAATCGTTTTACGGAATTGTTTTCACACTGGAGGCAGTTCGTTCGTCTCTGCCATGGCTGATATCACTGAAAATCCGGTCGTCGATACCACCGCCGACATCATCGAAACCCACCCTCTGGTCGATAACGACGAGCTCCATGCCGGTGTGGCGGAGCGGTTACGCCACTCTCAAGAGTTCGGCAGTGCCCTGTGGGATGCCACCAAGGACTACCTGCAGAAGATGAACCTCACCGCTGAGGAGCGCAATCAGGTGGGTGATTGGCTGCACCAGAAAAAAGACAAGTTCCAGAGCAAGGTGGTTGAGCAGCTCCACAAACTGCACAAAGTTGATGACAATCAGCTTTGATTCAGTTGACTTTTTGCCAGGCTGCTATTGCCAAGCATTGAGACGCTCAGGCTTGTTAGCTAGCAGTGCTTATGAGGATTCCAGTCCCTATTGCAGGCAGCTCACGGTGACTTGATAGCTGTAATCGCCTGGGAGGAGCTGGTGCTTCCCATCATTTCCTCTGCCTGATGTTCCAACTTGGAAATTCAATACATAGTTGGTGCTGATTCCTGTTTGATTGTTGGCATCAAAAGCTGTACCTGCTGAGCCAACTTTTCCCGTTTTAGAATCGTTTGGAGATGGGAACAAGGTTCCATTTGACCCTGGGCTGTCAGGATATTCAACACGGGCCCATGCATAGCGTCCCACAATATTTTGAGGTTCATCCTGCACAGAGACTGCGCTAACAGAGAGGCGAGCAGCCTGGTTAGCTGTTAGTGAGAAATCAACTGATTTCCAAAAGCGATTGTCATTTCCTACATAGGTCATGGCTTGTGTTGTGTCGCCCAATGGCATCGAGCATGAGGCCACAACGTTTCCAGTGAATGTTGATGTGTCGTTGCTTAAGCCATTAGCCGCAACTGGCCCACTGCATAGGACTGCGACAGCCGAGAAGGCCTTGATGGTCGCAACAAAAAATCCCCTTTGACACCCAACTGAGCTAGCTCCTTGGACTGCAGCCATGCCCATGGAATCAGATGGTTAAACCTGAATGCATATTTTAGTTCTAGTAAGTTTTAAAGGCCTTGGCTTCTATTCTCAAGGTCTTCTTCTGAACTATGCTCCAGGCTGCAGGCTGCCAAGAAGCACCTACATTGAATCAGGCCTAGAAGCGGTTCGTGGCTGGAATTCGTCCATGGATGATGAGCCCGCGATTGCTGATCGCTTTTGTGAGTGCTGCCAATCTGATTGCTTTCCCTTGCCAGGTTGCTGCGATGGATTCATCCACATCAACCTTTGATGGTGAGGTACCGCAGACCTGCAGTTTTTCCAATTTCAGTCAAACAGCAGAGCTGAGCTATCAGAGCGATAATTCATTGCGTTTAAACCCTGAGCTTCCTTTTTCTGTGACCACCAACGCCTCATCGATCCGGCTTGGTGTCAGTGCCATTACTCCAGTGCAAGAAGTTGGATCAGGCGATACGTTACCGAAGCCCTCTGGCGGCATTATTGACAACGATGCGGGCACGTTTATAGGGGCTTATCACTACAGAGATACATCACGAACCTATGAAGCGGTTGCTGCTCAACCAGGCGTGCCAAAGAATTTTAGATACCGGTTCGGTGTTTTTACATCACAGCGTGATGGGAATAACAGCTACCTTTTGCTTCCTGGTACTTACGTCTATCAAGTAACCTTCACGTGTTACGTCAGTTGAGTCTTTGAGTGCTATTGGTTAACGTGCCGTTCGTTGCATATATTTCATGCCTTCGCTGGTTACAGTTGATTTAATCCTAATCGTTGCCACCAACAACAAGTGATTTGATTTTAGTCACTAGTGTATTCAGTTCTTCTTCACTGAGTACTCCTTGATCAAAGAGGATTTGAGCAAGCTCAAGTTTTTGTGAGGCAATAT
>WTGE01000488.1 GCA_011525445.1 Synechococcus sp. CO36386bin_37 | reverse complement strand
AGAGGGGGTGCCGTAGCACGTGATCGCAACGGTGGAACGAAGCGAGGCTGAGCAATACGGCCGGGACTCCTCAGGTCGAGAAAAGCACTTGTAGAAGAGTCAACACCGCCAGAAAGCCCTGAGAAAGAAACAATTAATTCTTGACCATTCGCACTGATTGAGGGTTGCGTAAGGGTGAGGCCACCACCAGTTTGAACAGCAAGGTCAAGCTCTGATTCAGTAGCTTGGCTCAATCGAATTGCTCTCAAACCGAATTCAGGAAAGGAAAGTTCTTGTGGAGATAGCAACTTCAGCGATGAACTTCCTTCTAAGCGGGCATTCCAAATAGTAGGAGACAGGTTTTGGCTCCGAACCCTCAGGTTGGAGCCAAGGCCGGTAACTACAAGGTCCACACGACCATCCGTAGAACGACGCACCTTTAGAGGGACAGTCATTGAAGCGACCGCTCCTATTGCGTTCTGCATTGGAGGACGAGCATTAGCTCGTGGAGCCAAAGCGAGAGTTGAGGCTACCTGCAAAGCGGAGCATCCCGAAGCCAGGAATACTGCCAGGGGGATAGAACGCAGAAAATATATGTTCCCCACTAGGTTCTGGATCCAACAAAACTGGACAAACCCTATCTACGAAACATGGTTTACACCAGCCTCTGTCAGGTCACTTTGCATCGTCATTGTCATTCTCTAACGAACCATCGAGCTGCCTGTCGTAGAAGCTCAACTTAAGGGTCAACTCGGTTCTTGATTCCGCTGGAGACGACTCCATGTCTTGCTTGGCTTTTTCTGGAGCCTTGACTTTGAGATCACTGCTTTGCACAAAAAGATCTAACGCCTCCATGCGCCGAAGAAACTCCAGCAAACCAGAGTAAGGACCGCGGACTGCCAATGCTACCGATAGTTTTTGATATCCCCGGGATAAAAGGGGGTCTTCCTCTACAACCGATTCTTTAGTTTTTTGCAATTTGGATTTAGTCACTTCAGTCTTTTTTGTCGCCGAAGGTGATTCCGACATCTTGAGTGGCTCATAGCCATAAATCGTCACACCAGAAATGACGGCTTGCTGATTCAAACGGGCCAAAAATGTATCAACCTTGTCAGGAGCAGCGAGCAAACGAATTAAGAGAGCTTGCTGCCGTTGAGCTTCTCTAAAGGCAACACTCTCCTGCTCCAGTCGCTGCTCCATAACAGGCTGAAGGCGTTTCACCTCCAGCAAAAAATCACGGCGTCGCCCAAGCTCTCGCACCTCATTCCAGATAGGGCGCACGAAGACAAGAAATGCGAACAAACTCAGGAGAGCTCCAATCGCTGTGGGCAGGCCCACCACCAAGCGACCACGAGTAATCCATCTGTAACGACCGGAGGGAATGAGGTTGGTCACAGCGCAAACCCCTGTGATTGCAACAGCTCAAAACGTCGCGCCAACCCCTCAGAGCCTAAATCACGCAGGCGTTTTGCAGTAACACGCACTGAAGAATCAATCTTAGATTCCAAGATGAATCCAATCAGGCCGCTATCATTCATTGTTGCCTTCAGGATCGATGTACCATCCGCCATGAGCTCTTTCTGCTCCTCAAGATTGAGAACCAGTGAATTAATCCGCTCTAAACCATCCGACCCTCCTGCTTCTCCCTTGATGATTAGTTTTAAAGGAAAAGCTGCGACCGACAAAAGACGTACTCTTTGAGGAGTCACTTGTCGCATCTGCTCCAAAAGTGCTGACCCCGATCGCGTAGAGACTAATTCAGTAGCTAGGTGTTTAGTCTCTTTATTAATAGAAACTAATTCCTTTGCCATTTCTTTTAACTTCACTTCCGCATCCTTGGCAAGCACCTCCACAGAAGCAAGTTCAAGGACTTTGGCGTTCAAGCGGCGCTCTTGATTCACCAAAAAAGGCAACATAAGCATGGGAATCATTAACAGAGTTGTCCCAAAAATTGCGCCTTTCAGCAGCAGATTAGAGAGTGGTTCAGAGCTGTGAGCCGGCTCAAGCGGCAACCCGAGCTCGAGCCGGCGTTGCTGCAACAGATCAGGTTTGGGCCAATCC
>WTGE01000160.1 GCA_011525445.1 Synechococcus sp. CO36386bin_37 | reverse complement strand
AAGACGATCAGCTTTCTTCCAATCCTCACAATTCAGACTGCTGAACAGGAAATGCTGGTTGAAAGTGCGAAGTTGACGGATCCAAATCAAGATCGTCCGCGAGTCCAGTATCTGGGGTATCAGGTCAAACGTTCGGTCAGCGGAGTCGCGGCTGGCTCGGATGTAGTCGCTGATCGCAAACTCACGGTTCAGTATCCGGAAGATTTGGAAACGCTTTCGTCGATTGCGAGAAAACTGAGGCATTTGATTGAAGAGGATCGCTACTCGCATGCTGCCAGAGAAACACTCCGACAATTGGGTCATGAATCAGGTTGTGAGGGTTTTGAATCACTGAAGCCGGATGATCCCTTTTTGAAAGACATGCGTGAGTTGGTAGCGTTCTTGATCAATTACGTCGGTGACAGTGAGAGTGGTAAGTTGGTTGCCCTTCTCATAGAAGCGCTCCGCAAGAAAGAATTTTCGCTTGAAACTGAATCCAAACTCCGGCTGGATTGCGTCGAAAAGCAGCCACCGTCTTTCTGTAAGTCGGACATTGCGAAACCTCGTGCGTTTTTACTTCGTTTTTTGAAGGTGGATGAGGAACAGCAGAAAACGATTTTTGCGTCGCCTTTTTTTGAATACCCAGCAGATCTGAGTGATGGGCTCGTTGGTTTGCTTGCCGACAACAGCCTTTGGACAAGGCTTTTCCGTGAACGTTGTGGGGATGATGCTGCGGCAGCGCTCCAGAATGTGGTCAACAGGGAATACGACATGCTCGAAGATCCGAGCCAAAGGCATCGGCATGGTTTGGGTGTGGCAGTCGTTGATTTGCTGGGAGCTTTGCTTCAGGGTAAATCGAAGCTTGAACGGAAGGATGATGTGGATGCAAAAGTGCAGGACATATTGACGAGAGCGTCAGAGAAATACGGAATCTCGTTGAATCCGGACACGCGTCAGTATCGGGAGCTTTGCAATCAACGAGTGAGTTCAGAATATCTGCAGCAATTCGACATTGATAGGATCGAAGTCAAAGAAATATCCAGCCCCAGATACACGCTGCGTGAATTTGGCTTTGAAGAACGTAAGGCCAAGTTGACGGTCGAGGTTCCACCGGTAGCACCATTGAACTCCCATTTGACGTTTCTGGTTGATGAACGTGTTTGGGATGATCTTGGCTCGCTCGAAGGCCTGAGTTTGAAACCACCACTCTCATTCAGTTCCGCGAAAGATCGGCATCTTTATCACGGAAACAATGACCAGCTGGAACTGATCTGGCGGTATATTCAGCAGTGGTATCGTGACCCGGCTCAAGGAAAAAAATGGGTTTGTGATCAGATGATGCTGAAGCGACGCGATTGGCACCCGCTTTTCTGGCACTTGATCGAGAACGGTGAGTTCAGACTTGCATCTGCGGATTCTGATTTCATCGATCGATTCAGACAATTCTTTGAATCAGCATGTGGGGTGGTTGGACGTGCGAATCGAGAGGTGAGTTCGATCCAGAGCTGGATCGTAGGCAAGTTTGTAGACCCAGATGGTGTTTCAAAGTCTCCCTTTCATGAAGTGGTGTCAGCCTTTGCCAGCCTGAAAGACCAAGGCTTGAATATGCCCCTGATGCGATTATTGCAGGATGTGGGAATCGAGTTGCAGGGCTGGAGCCAGTTTGAGGGCAAGAAATATCAGGCCGTGGGTCAGGAGCTCAAAGAATCGATTTCCTGCATAGCATTTCAGGAAGGGACACTGCTTGGCGACCTGTATCTGAATGACCTTTCGCTCGATGAAGATGGGCAGATGAAGCCGATTGTAGCGGTGTCAGCGGGACCACCCACACCAGAATGGTTGAGTCTCATTGAAGCTTTGAAAAATGTGGCGGAAAAAGATGTGCGTTGTGATGAGACTATTTCCTTCATGCGTGAAGATTTGCCAAACGCAAAGGTCCGTGGTGAATCGCACATGCGTCAAGCCGTGCAAACACTCTTTCGTGAGTTGACGGTTGTGCTGGATGAAAGCGAGCTTTCGTATGAAGAGCAGGATGTTGTTTATGAGGCTGCTGATGCCTATTTGAAGCATGAAATGTCGATGGAGCTATTCTGGCCGCGTAACAAACAGGATTATGGCAGTGAGTGGGATCATTGGCTGGATATTGAAGAAGACAGCGGGGGGCAGGAATTTGACTGCAGGGTGCCCGGCTTGAAAGATCGTGAGTCAAACCGACCGTTGTTGAAGGCTCAGGGAAATGTTATCTGAGAAGGTTATCTACGAAAGCAAGCTTATGAGTGGAAAACAAGTGAGTAATCCGTTTGAAATTGCAGCGGTCCCCAAGTGGTTTTGGGTGATTGGAATTGCAATGGGTTTGCTTGTGTGTTGGCTGTTGTTTGGCCAGGGCGATGAACCTGTGCTGGGGCTGCAGAGGGACAAGCCTTTGCACATGTTTCTCTGCTGCATGCACGCTCTGGTTTTGGCTGTTTTTTTGACCCTCTGCTATCAGTTGATTCTGGTGTTGATGAGTGGGCGGTCTCTAGGCACCGAGGATCGCTACCATTTGTTGTGTGATCATTTTTTGCCTGAGTATGCAGATGTAGCCAACCCAGAGCAGGTTGAGGATTGTTCGCATCGTTTGCTTGAAGAGGCGACGGCAGCCCACAATCGTCGATTTGTGCTGATGACAACTGTCGCACTGCCAGTTTCGGTGATCGCATATTTGGGTTTTCTATTTGGGTTACGTGGGTCTTCGTTGGATGTGATTGAAAAATCCAACCTTTTTGCAAACTTACTCGTGACCCTCGTCGAATGTGTTTTGCTGGTGATGTTCATTGGTATCACTTCGTTGTTGGCAAAGCAAAGGAATGCAGCGTATGCAACGCAGTTGACAAAGATGATCGCTGCTAAATATCGCAGTGGTGATTTGGCACGACGTGCCAAACCTGCGGCTGCACCGCCAATGCACGATTTGACCCCGCCGGAAATTGACTTGATGCTCGTTTCTGAGGACATGCCAAGTGAACAGGCTGTTTTTCCAGCCGGTGATGACGACGATTTGCCTCCGACCGTGCTTGGGAATGATGCGGGGAGTCCAAAAAAGGACAGGGAGACTGGTAACCGGTCACGAAGACGTCGTGGTGGAGTGTGATAAAGTCCGGGTTCAGAACAATGAAGCTAACGTCTTGCAGGTAAAGTGATGTGGATCAAGTCTTGGGAATTCGTAAGTGTCATCGCCGCAGCTCTCTGGTGTCTCGGGTTGTCGTGGGTTGGTGTTGAACAGTTTACAGTTGCAACCTCACAGCCTGCTGTTGTTCCCCAAGTGAGTGTCGTCAGTTGGAAGCAGCCTGGCTCGGGATCTCCAACAGAAGATCATGAAGATTATCTGGCGAGACAGGTCGAGTTGAAAATCTCGCCACCATTTGATGTCGAAACCACTGTCAAAGTGCAGACAGAGCTGAATGGTAAAGCAAAGGTGTTAACGGCCAAGGTTCCAATGGGGGTTCAGTACTTCAAGGTCGGTTTCGATCATGGAGTGCGGGACAATCTTTACATTGACGAAGTCGTGCAGTGCACGATACAGGCGGGCCCCGGTCAGCGCGTGGGAGCATCTGCTCTTCATTTGGCACAATTTCCCGGAGTGCCTAATAAAGCAACCCTGATCTCATCAGACAGTTACCTTCAGGGCGGTGAGCGAGACAGTCTGGAAGTGTCACTCGAGTTGAAGGGGCGCGTTAAGGAAGACTTTGAATTTCCGCTGACGCTCGAGCCAGAAAAAGGGTTGGTGGCACTTGATTCCAAATCACTGTGGGTCCGAAAGGGGCAGCGTGTCAGCGATCCCGTCAGCGTCAAAGTAGTCAATAAAAAAGTGAATGACCAGGTCACCATTTCTGTCGCGAAGGCAAACGACGGGGGCATCGAACTGGAGAAAGATTCCGTCACGATTGAATTGTTGCCAAGGCCAAAGCCCGTTGTTGTGGTGGAGTTCATGGAAAGTGTGCTTGATGAGGGAGCAAGCACGAAGCTGGGGTTTTCGTTGGCAATGCCACACGACGAAGATCTTCCTGTGTCAATTCAGGTGCCTCTGGAGTATCAGACGGATGTTGAATTATCCGAAACCGCGGTCGTGATTCCTGCTGGATCCAAGTCAGTAAGCGTGCAGGTCTCGGCGGTTGCCGATAATGTAATTCGCGAGCCAGACGAAGATGTATCTTTCAAACTGGTTTCAACAGCAGACCTTGAACTGCCCGAAAAAGTTGATTTGACTGTGAAGGATCCTGGGGATCTGAAGGTGGTTTTGACTGCTGACAGCACAGCTGTTCTTTCAGAGGAGCCAGCTGGTGAGAAAATCGAAATCGAACTCAGTCTTGCAGATGATGGGGTTGCCGGGGCAGAGATCGTTTTGCCCTGCAAAGTTGTGCCTGATGGTGCTACCGTTGCAATGGGAGATGCGGAAAGCGGAGACGATGTTCTGATCAGTGGAGTTGCTCCAAAGCGGAATGGACAACGGACGTTTGATGCGGCAAATAGTATTGGTGAAGTCACCATCTCAAAGGGGAAGAAATCGGCTTCCCTCAGGTTGCTCGCAGTCGATGATCGAACTTTCATGGAGAAGGAGTCATTTACCATTGAGTTCGACTTGAACGACTCGGGTAAGTTCGTCAACGCTGAGGGGGAAGAAGTCCCGTCGAAACTGTCGTTTGAAATAGAGGATAACGACACCACATTGCTGGCACCTTTGACGATGCTGGGGCTGAAGGAAGGTGAACCTCTGAAAGGAGACAGGTTAGGAATTGCAGATGTTCAATGCGACATTGAAAAAGCCGTAACTTTCAAATTTGAAGTGTTGCCAGACTCTACTGCTGTTCCAGTGACTGAGGGAATTGAAGGTGGTGATTATCGTTTTCCTCAGGGAATGGAAGTAACCCTTGAGCCTGGTGACAAGGTTCTGTATTTGCCGATCAAGGTTGTTGATGATGACAAGGCCGAGCCAATGAAGGAGTTGCGACTGGCTTTTGATGACAAAGAGATCGGCATGTTAAAGATTGCTTTATCTGATGATGACGATCCCAATGCCCTTGAGGATGTGGGCAAGGACGTTGTCTTTCTGATCGCAAACGACGGATTAGTTGCGGATTGGGATAGGATAAAGACAGAGTGTCTGGGGCTGCTGAATAAGCCCGAACGATTTGAGCCGATCTCGAATTCGTTCTTCGCCGTCCATGATGCTAAGGCGGGGTCGGTGTGGGATCGTCTGGATGTCAAACGATTAGCCGATTACGACGTTGCCAAGTCCGCATTCCCACCGGGCACCACCTTCTCTTCCCAAATGAAGGCTGTTGTGACTGCGTGGGAGGAAATTGTGTCCCGACTCAACGGGAGAATCCCGCAGAGAGTCATGATCGTATGGGTCAATAAACAGGGGACGCCTGATATGGAACCGCTGCGAGCAACGCCATTCAAACTGAATGGACTCGGTAAGGAACAAGTGCTCAAGCTTGTCTGGTACGGTGGGAACGACGGAAGTGCCAATCCAATTCGGTTTCTTCCACTGCAGGGAACTGGACTTTACGGGAGAGTTATCTATCGAACGCTGAAATCATCGCTTGAGCAGGATTTGGAGTGAACGAATGGAAAATGTGAACCAGGAAGTTGTGGCCAGTTGGCAAAGTCGAGGGCGGTACAGAGGCTTGATAGCGCTGACTCTGTTTCAATTGCTTTTGATGGTTCTGCTTTTAGTGTGTGCGACTCTGATTTACCTGCAGATTAGAGAAGCGAATCAAAGAGCAGCCACTTCGGATGGTGATGCGGTGCTTGAAGTTTCGCCACCAGTCACAATAGACGAGCTGGATAAGACACTGGATTCCCGATTCACTTCGATTGACAAGCGTTTTGAGGCGCTAGTCGACGGAGTCGAAAAAAATATGGGAGCGGAGTTAAAAAAGGCATTTCGTTCCAATGCAGATAGTGCGAGAGGTCACCGTGAAATGCTCTTCAAGCAATATGCGGCTGATGAAGAAAAACGCAGGCAAGGCGAACAGGTGGGTTTGGCTGCGGAAATAAGCCAGATACAGAATGGTCTTGAGAATGTGATTCGCGATCACAAGGCAGCGAATGCACAGTTGCGGTCAATCAGTGATGCAGCAGTTCATGCTACCGATGAGTTTCAGGCGAATGTCGAAAAAACGTTGGCAGGTTTTCGCAAGAGTATCAGCGACATGGAGGAGCAGATTTCGGGCTACGGGCAGATCACCGAATCCTATCGCGAGCAAATCAGACGTTATGGTGCCACGAGTCTGAGGCCCCAGTATACGCAATTGGTGTTCTGCCATACGGAAAAATCGAGAATGACTACGGAGTCAAGATATAAGGCACTTGGCGACATGTTTGACGATCAAGAGGTGCCCCACCTTTTGCAATACAAGGACTACGTTCTCGAAACCAAAATTGCCAGCGGAAGTTTTCTCCAAAATTGGGGAACTGGTCTTTCTGAAGGTCAGCCAATTTATCTTGATCGCTTGGTCAGCAAGTTTTTCACGGAATCTCCCGGCGGTGATGGATACAGGAAGCGGTTGGTCTTTGTGGCAGAGATCGATTCCGGATTCAGGCCTGGTCCTGCGTTTGCCGCCTGGTGCAACCTTAACAAGGTGGAAGTCTCAGTTGTTTTTGTTGTTCCACCGAACTTGAGCGACGTACTCAATTCAGCCGCCGGGTGGTTGCGGAAGTGGTCTGAGTTCTGCCAGCAGACTGGCGGACAGATGGCAACTGTTTTCGTCTCGCAGAACAGCCCCCTGACGCAGGCGGACCAGAATAGTATCAGTTCATGCGTACAGCGAGTACTTCATCCAGTTGTTGGTTCAAAGAGATAATAGCCATGCTTAGGAAAGACTTGTTTTTAAGTTCGCTTGTGACCGTGCTTGTGTTGTGCCTTTCGCGATGCGCTCCGGCACAGGACGTGGTGATGCCAGACGGGAAGGAGCTGCCCACTGAGGTCATGCTTGATGAGGACGGGAAGAAAATGTTCTGTTGGGTTGCGTCCGAGGGCGAATTGCCGCTGGAGGAACCCAACGCTGATTCAGAGCCCGTGTTTGCCTCAAATAGCTTCGACTGGATGAAGACCATGTACGTCATGGCGGAGCACACGACAGACGAGGGTGATTTTGTGCTAGTTGCACAGCCGAGAGGTAATGATCGACCTCCGCAGGTACAGGGTTGGGTAAGGAAAGGCGTCTTGATATTTGGAGCAAATCATGCCTTGCGAAGTACCGAAGGGGGAAAGCTCTTTCAGAAGGTGAGGCTTTCGAATACCAACATAAGCCTATTGGACGCGCAGCAAACGAATAGCGTGGATGTGTCCGGGGTGCCGATTTATCGGAGCCCATCAAGTGAATCTGACCCAATCGACACCATTCAGTTGGCAACTTTGTTTTTTGTTTACGGTGAAGAGAACGGATTTGTTTTAGTTGGCAGGAGAGAAGACTTCAGCTTTTCAGAGGGGCAGAAAAACGAACCTTTGTACAAGGATAATGTGATCCGAGGCTGGGTGCCCATCAATCGGATTGTCAGATGGAATACCCGTCAGGCGATGGCATGGAATTGGTGGTCAACTGGGCCCAACGCGAAATATCGGCGGGACACCCCCGGGATTGTATTTGGGCATTACGTGCCTGAACCCGGAGAGCAACCAAAACTTGATGAAAAGGCGTCTCTGAGTGCTGCCAATGATTACCTGGCGAAAGTAAATGAGTACTTGTTAGAAGTCGAACTTGGTGGGGGTGATGTTGGTTCAAGACCTGAGCCCAAGAAGGCTGATGTGCTGTATCGTGAGAAATTTGTACCGAACACAAAAAAGATTGCGGCTCAATTCCAGACGGTGCCTATGGATGTTCCGCAAAGAGGAGCGGGGGAAAAGCTGAGCGAGAAAACCGACGTTGAGGTTTCGAGGCCGTTTGCAAGTCGCCAGCCTCGGCATCCAATCGATGATGACTTTCAAGAAGTGAAGGAAGGCACCAATGTGCTGTATAAGGTTGGATATTCTGCCAAGTTTTCAGATGACGCATTTGATATGAATGAATTGCAGGACAAACTTGCTGCAGTCAGGGCGGGAATTGGAAAACTCGACCTGATGATTTTGGTTGATCAAACGTCAAGCATGCGGGAAGTTTTTCCTCAAGTAGCCCAGGCTGTCGCGTTAATCTTTCGTGGTGTGATTAGTGGTGGTTCTCAGGACGTTCGGATTTCGGTGAGCTTCTATGGAGACAGAGAAGCGGCTGGGGAAAACGCCTTTGAAATAAATCCTTTTGTTTCCATTGCGGCTCAGAGGTTCATTGATTCCCAAGAATCAAAGGCAGGCACACAGGAGTTTCTTGATCGTTACCTGGCAAATATTCGCAATATCCAGTCAGCTGAAGATTTTGACATTTTGTGCAATCCTCAGGGACGTCTTGCTGTTGATGCGGATCTGGTAGATCAACTTAAAAAGGTTCATCTGCATAGTTTTCAAGGTGGTGGTGATCCTCTTGAAGATGTATTTCGCGGAATACAAGAGGCGGGATCTGCTGCATTTCGCACCCAATGCCGTAAACTCATGCTCGTGATTGGAGACAGAGGAGACAAGTCAGGAGAGCTAAGTCGCGGAAATTCGGATGACTCAAAAATGCAATTGATTGCGAAATTACTTGATCGAGGGAAGAAGCAGATTCCCGTCGAGCTTTTGGCCATCAACGTTGATGATTCAAATCACGCTGATGCTCAGCTTTTCACGAGACAAATGGGCAGATTGCAGGAATTGGTCAATATCAATGATCGTGACAAACGTATTAAAGTTATCAGTGGAGAAAATCGCGTTGAATCGGTAGCGAATCTGATCAAGCAGCAATATGATCGCCAACTGAAGTGGGCTCAGGAGATGGAGGAGGATATTCGGGCGCTGAGCGAAGGGAGTTTTTCACGTGAGATTGGTAAAGGGACAATACGTCATCTGGAGGCAAGCGGAATCAACGTTGAGTCGCTGGCGGCAACGACTGGTAATGAGATTTTTGCCGAAGGTTTTGTGTGGATGTATGATCCCTGGACGAACATCCAGCAAGTCCGGCCGCAAATTTTACTGACGGAACAGGAATTGTGTAAGTTGATAAGAGAGCTGGATGAAGCATTTGGCGATGATATCTTCAACGATGGCATTGGTGATGTCAGGCTTGATACCGTCATGAACATGATTGAACTTAATGCAGGCCAGAACGCTGGCGGGGCAGACCAGACACTCGCAGATGCACTCAGCATGGGCCTTGAACTGCCCTTTCAGTCGCAACTGATGAGAATGACACCAGAGCAGTTGATGAAAAAACAGCAAGATAAAACAAACGGTGGGATGGCCGAACTGAAAAAAGAAATTGCTGACATTCGTGTAAAGCTGAAGAGGTTGAAAGACTTGTGTGAAATCAACATGGATGCGCCTGCAAATTCGACAGAAAACCGGCTGAAAGGTGGGTTTTGGTCGGATTGGCGAATGAAGGAGAAAGTCGGACAGGAGGATGGCGTTGCCTACACCATTCCTGAATATACGACGCGAATTTCATTGCCAGAGAGTCGTGCCTTTACTTACCCCAACGACTTTACTGACACCAAATGGTACTGGATTGATTTGCAGGAAGAGTTTCCATGATGTCGGATGGGATTGCCGGGGAGATGGAAGCACGATCATTAGGTTACAGTTATGTCGGCCGCGACCGGGAAACCGTGAAGGATGGACAACGCAACTCTTTACAGGGTGTCAGCTTTCATGTGCCCACCGGGCATGTGGTGGCCATTTTGGGTTTGTCAGGATCTGGAAAAACTACCTTGTTGAAGTTGCTCGGTTTGCTTTTGAACCCACGTAGAATTAGCGGCAGTCTGACGTTGGGAGGTCAGGACTATGCTTCGCTGTCGCGGGCTGAACAGGTGTCGTTTAGATCAAGGCGGTTTGGTTTCGTTTTTCAATCAGCAAACATGCTGTCTGCCTTCTCCTGTTTGGACAACATTCTCCTTCCCACGCGCCTGCAACGCTTTGGTCGCAAACTGCAGAGTAATGTTGTGAGGATGACGATCGATTGCCTATGCGACAATCGTCGTCAGCGCAAAGAGATATTTGAGGTGCTGAGAAAACGGCCCTCACAGATATCAGGTGGCCAGAGGCAACGAATGGCGGTTGTTCGCGCAGTCGCGCATGATCCTGAGGTTGTGTTTGCGGATGAACCCTGTGCCAGTCTGGATTCGGTAAATAGCCAGCAAGTCATGCGTCTGCTTTTGCGTTGGCAGGAAGGTGGCTTGAGTCGTGACGCTGGTCGCACCAACAACAGCAAGACTCTTTTTCTGGTGACCCATGACACAACGCAAGCGTGCGATGTTGCACAGTACTTTCTCGTCCTGCATGATGGAAAACTTGTAGGTGGCCAAGCTTTCAATCGAGATCAGATGCCGGTTCGCCATGGTAAACTCGATGTGGAAAAAATTGAGCTCGCCATGAATACGGGCAATGTTGAGGGGTTTTCGTTGGATGGCTGATTGGTTTGCACTGCTTGGCGTGTTGGTGGGAGCAATGCTAGTCTTGCTTCTATTTGCTGGTCAGGCGAAAGCAACTGACAAACTGCGATTTTGTCTACTTGATGTTCTAGGCGGAACATCACGGCGGACAACGTTTGCAATGCTACTGACAGTTCTTGGGGTATGTTTGCTTGCTGTCGTGGCATTTGGATTATTCAAAGGTGCGGAGGATGTGCAGATTCGGCGCATCGAACAGCAGCCGCTTGCCTTGAGGCTGAGGGCGGGACGCCGACATTCGCATTTCAAAAGCTCATTTCTGCTGGAAAAAGTC
>WTGE01000445.1 GCA_011525445.1 Synechococcus sp. CO36386bin_37 | reverse complement strand
TGGTGAGGATATGGCGTTTTTGTGTTTCGAGAACACAATTGATAAATGCTGCGAGGGTGGTCGACTTGCCTGAGCCCGTTGGCCCTGTGCAAAGGACCAAGCCTCGATGTTTTTCGGTAAGATCAATGAATGGTTGTGGTAAGCCCAGGTCTTGCCATTTGGGTAAGTTGTCGGGAAGGATCCTGAGGGTTAAGCAGCGTTTTTCATTGGCTTTGTAAGCATTGATTCGGATGCGGGATAGACCCTCCAGGCCAATGGATGTGTCCAGGTCACCTGTGCGGTTGTATTGCTCGAGTTTGTCCTCACCCACAATTTCAGCCAAGAGGCGACTCATGTCGTTAGGGCCGAGAACGTTTTCGAGAATCCGAATGTCGGAATTTACCCGGATGGCAATTGGAGAGCCCTCTTCCAGGTGAATATCAGACGATCCTGCTTTGATCGCAAAGTTCACAATCTGGCGAGCAAGGCTCATGGGTTGACTCTCGCTGACCATGGTTAATTACTCATCAGTATTGCAGATTTTCTGTAATTCGGAAATCGTTGTGAGCTGTTTGGCAATGAGATCAACGGCATAGGTTTTGAGGGTGAGCATCCCATTCTCCTGTGCAATCGATTCGATTTCATGCGTTGATTTTTCTTGTTTGATAGCTTCTCGTATGGCTCGGTTCACTTTCATCAGCTCATAGGTCCCCACGCGACCCTGATAGCCCGTGCCGCCGCATCGCGTACATAAGGTTCCTTCTTCTTTGCGTTTCTGCTTCTCATCTGCTGTTAAAGCACTTGCGAACCGAGCGGAAATCCCAACGGGTAGACCTGTAAAGCGACTTTCAGCCTCATTGATTGGTCGCTGAACGCTGCATTCAGGACACACTTTGCGCAGTAGACGTTGTGCCAAGACCCCACGTAGAGAGGCATTTAATTTGTAACTTGGCACTTCCATATCCATCAGGCGAGTCAATGAGCTTGATGCGCTGTTGGCGTGAAGTGTGGTGAAGACGAGGTGGCCTGTCTCTGCTGCATCCATGGAGGATTCGGCGGTTTCGGGGTCGCGGGTCTCACCAATCAAAATCACGTCGGGATCTTGACGCAAAAAGGTCCGCAGGAGATTCGAGAATGTTTGCCCTTTCGCACGGATTACGGGGAATTGTTGGATGTTGCCGCCTAGGTCGTATTCGATTGGATCTTCTGCTGTCACAATGTTCAGTTCGCCGGTGTCTTTCTCTCGGAGTGCAGAAGCCAAAGTTGTTGATTTGCCTGAGCCGGTTGGTCCGGAAACAATGATGATTCCGTTGGCTTCATTGATGATCGATCTGAAGTCTTGGCGTACTGTTTCGTTGGAGATCAGTGTATCCAGGCTGAGCATGTCAGCATTGCTGTTCAAAAATCTCATCACCATTTTTTCGCCGAACTTGCCCGGAGCTGTTGCACAGCGAAATTCCATGGTCTGGCCTTCAAACCGTCGGCGTATTTTTCCGTCTTGTGACTGGCGCCGTTCAGCAATATCCATTTGCGCCATGTTTTTGAGGCAGGCTGTGAATTTGATCCCTGCAGATCTGGGCATGCTCACGTAGCTTTGCATCACCCCGTCTCGGCGAACACGCACTTTGTATTCATCGCGTCGTGGCTCGACGTGAATATCTGATACGCCAGATCGTGCAGCATGAATGAGGATTTTTGCTGCCGCCTGTTGGATCTTGCTGCCAAGCATTTCGGTGGAGAGATCCATTGCCTGCTCTTCAATAATCTGCTCATCACTGTCATCAAAGTCAAAATCAAATCCCTGTGATTCGCTCTCCTCGTCTACTCCTTTGAGGGCATCGAGCACTGCATCATCGCTGAATTCAATTCCATCAAGAGTGTTGCTTTTACCTGAAATGAGGCGTTCTTGTGTGGCCTGATCGAGCAAGCCCTGAATTTCATGGGCAGGCTTCTCGATGAATTGGCATTCCAGCCCAGCACTGGTTGCCCGCTGCTTGATGAAATCGCCAATGGTGGCTAAATAGCTAAAGTTGCCGATGGCAACGGTTAAGCGTTGGCTTCCAGTTG
>WTGE01000076.1 GCA_011525445.1 Synechococcus sp. CO36386bin_37 | reverse complement strand
CTCATTAAATGATTAGCAATGTTGTTTAAACATGGTCAGCATACGACGCTCTCATTGTCTCTGATCCGGATCCATCTAGACGATGAAAATGTTGAATGATAGCAATCATAATCTTTGATCGATCATTCTGCACGATTCACATTACAAGCCCAGAATGAATTTCTAATCAGGTTGTCTTCTTTATAAATACGAATCTGAAATCGTAGATTAAACAGTGGATCATTCAACACGGGGGTGATTCATGTGCATTCACAAAAACTGTATCGACTTCCATTGATTGTTTGATTTGTTATTTTCATATCAATCATGGACATGAAACACATCAATACCTACTGGCTTGACTGGCTTGACCGGCTTGATAGCATGATTTCATTCGACCTGATTGTTCTAAAAATCCAATACATAACTTCAAAACTGGATATCGTAATCATTGATCGTTAATCTTATCTAGGTTTGCTGATTCTATTCAGCGCCTCGTACCCAACAGAGAGATCCTTTTGAAAGCGACCGCAAGATTGGATCCAGGCCTTGTGGGCTGGTTAGGAGAACAGAACATCAGCCTGGCGCTTTCCACCTACCGAACCAACCGTCTGCTCTTCATCGGAGTTGATCTTGATGGACGGTTGAAAATTCACGAACGTCTGTTCGATCGGCCGATGGGTTTGTACTCAACAGAACAAACCCTTTGGATGGCTGGACGCTCCCACCTGTGGCGCTTCGACAACCTCCTCGATGAGGGCCAGACCCATGACGGCGCAGACCGTCTCTATGCACCTGCAGCAAGCTTCCTGACCGGTGAAGTCAACGCACACGAACTGGTTGTTCTCGACAACACCAAGCCGTTGTTCGTGAACACGGTGTTCAGTTGTCTGGCAGAACTGGAAACGGGATCCAGTTTCAAGCCGGTCTGGCAACCACCCTTCATTGATGCCCTCTTACCGGAAGATCGCTGTCATCTCAATGGTCTTGCATTGAGTGAAGGCTCCCCAACCTGGGCCACAGCCTGCAGCAGTGGAAACACTCCAACCAGCTGGAGACAGCAGCGGGTGGGTAGTGGGGTGATGATCCATATCCCGACTGGAGAGATCATCTGCAGCGGTCTGACCATGCCTCATTCCCCACGCTGGCATGAGGGACGGCTATGGGTGTTGAATTCAGGTCGTGGTGAGTTGGGTTGGGTTGAAAGCGATTGCTTTCACTCACTCTGCGAACTGCCAGGATTTGTTCGCGGGCTTGCCTTCTCAAGAGGCTGTGCCGTCGTGGGGCTCTCCAAACTGCGATCACCCGTTTTCACAGGCCTCCCGTTAGAGGAGAAGCTGAGCCAAACCAGTGATTCTCAGCAGGGAATTTGTGGCCTGCGGGTGGTGGATCTGAGCAGTGGTCGCATTCTCCACAGCCTGGATTTGCCTGAACCGATTGATGAATTGTTTGATGTCGCTGTTCTCCCCAACATTCGTGAACCCCTGGCACTCGGCCTCAAGGACGAGAGCATCGACTGTCTTGTGAAACTGCCGCAAGTTGCCAACTTGGTTCAGATCCGCCCCAAAACGCCCAGCGACCCACCACAGCAAGGTTCAGCGGTTGAACGCCTTGGCCTGCCACAACAAGAGCACGACCAACAACGCAACAATCCGACAAAGCTTCAATATCAGCGTGTTTATCAGCTCACCCCTGCCACCCTGGCACCCTATTCCGCTCTCACGTTTCCTCCCCTCACTCCGGGATCAAACGCGCTGCAACACCTGTCAGGAGAACTGCTGGGCGTGGCAGCCAACCACAGAGGTCTGATGGTCGGGCTGGTCATCGCTGAACGCGATGACCAAGGCAGCGCTGTTGTGGTGTCGCTGATGGTGTCACCTGAATGGCGACACCAAGGCATCGGCACACGGCTGGTTGCTTATCTCAGCCAGTTCCTGCGCAACGAAGGGATTCAGCAGCTCACAGTGCGCTACCAGGCTCCACTGAATGGTTTGAGTGTCATGTCCCGTTTGCTGAAACGTCTTCACTGGCGGGAACCACAACAGGATTTCCTGCTTCTGAAGGGCCAATC
>WTGE01000422.1 GCA_011525445.1 Synechococcus sp. CO36386bin_37 | reverse complement strand
AGACGGAACACCTTACGTATTCAGAAGTGAAGTACTGAGTTACTCCGAAGAGGACGGGACCTTGGATGAGTGGCTAAACAAATTGGACTATGGGATTTATTATTATGATCCTGACAATGGAGGTTTAGAACAAGACATACCTTTGATCTCTTTGGAATCAAGTGACACCAGCCTTACAGAACAAATTTCAACCCAAAAGCCACTCTTTGATCTAAGCAAACAAATTAGTGAAATCGATGGATCTGGCTATCTCATTGATTTAGATGGCAACAATACAATTGACATGGTGAGCATGTTGTTAGTAGATGAAGGCTGGTTTGACACAAAACAGGGTGTGCTGGGAATCATTGGTGACCCCTTGATTCCTGCCAGCACCACTGAATCAACACCAGTAGGTGGTGGTGGTGGTGGTGGTGGTGCTACTGAAAACCCCGAAGCACCCCCCGATGATGAACTGGATACAAGCCCAGACGTTCCTGAAAGCATTACTGAACCCGAACTGCCAGAGGAAGACTATTCAGATAGTCCAGAAGAAATTAGTGATCCTGAGATAACCATAGATCAGATTACAAATATTCCAGACAACACCTATCAACCAGAGGTTTCGACTGATCCGGCCTCAAATGAACCAAGCAACATTGATCAGGCCATCCTAACGAGTAATGATGGCGCTAAGTCTCCAGAAAAAAACAACCAGCAAGTACTCCCTAACGATCAAACCTCAAAAATTAAAGGCACATCATTAGATAAAAATGTTGACCAAGATGACACAACATTAGACAACATATCAGCAAGAAAAGAGTTGAATCGTCTTAGCAATGAACGCAAAAAAAACAACATCACGACACCATCAGAGTTCCCCAACTTAGAGCGTGAGAGTACGCTAAATAAAACTTCTACAGGTCCAAGCGACGGCCAAAATGCACGATCTATAGCCTCGACCCAAAACATCAAGCGAGAAAGAATCAATGAAGATAAGAATCAACTTGAAAGCAGAATACCCGGATCAGTAGAGGAAGCCCCGATCAAACTACTTAACACAGTTCAAAACTGGATGTCGGCTGCTCAGCAGCAAACATCTGAGGCCTTACGTTCCATCATCTCGCCCTTACGTCAGGCTGAACAAACATCAATCGCAGCGGCACTTGGAATGATTGCTCTTCCTTTACTCACCGAAAGGAGTGCAACGCAATTATTAAAAGCAGCAAATAAAGACATGACCTTAAAACTGTCAAGACGAGACCCTTCGTTCAATGGACACTGGATGACACGTAACCGAAAAGGAGAAGGAATTTTAATTGAATGCAAGAACGGAAAAATATCCCTCAAATCACTCAACTCTGACTCATACGAGCCCTCACAACTTGTAGGATTAGATTCTCAAGGCAAATCACTTTTAAGTAAATCATTAGGCCTTTGCAAAAATCCAGGATCCCTGATCCGCTCCTTGCAAAACATGGAAACGCAACTAATTCATACACAAACTTCAGACATTAACTGGGAAGTATGGTTTGACAATTACTTCAAAAATGATAGACATTCAAGACGCAAGCATCAGGAATCCGCAGCATCTATTGACCAATTGCGATCTCTTATCAAAAAGGCTTCTAATTATGAACCGGTATTTGCTGATATTTTAATGCTTGGACAACTGATTGACTGCAAGGAGTTTTTAGGTCTTGAAATTAACCTTCAATCGAAAGGTTTCTTCAAGTCACGTAACCAGACATTTCAACGAGTTCTCCTCAATGGAATCACAACCTCGCCAGCAACCTGAAAGAGAAGATGCTCAGGTTCTACTACGAAAACTTGCCCTTTACGAACTTCTCGACCCGCTATGTAAAGCACAAGGCGAATCGGCCTACATTGCCAACCACAAGATTGAACATGAAGTTCAGAATCTCAACGATGAAGACGCCATCAATATATTATGCAAAGATTTAGGTGCTAAAGACATTGATCAGATCAAAGATTGGAGAAATGCACACTGCCTTAACACCTTAGAAGACTTGGCTAGTTATGCACAAAACAATCAAAAGAAAAAGGCAGTGATTGCCGATCTGC
>WTGE01000437.1 GCA_011525445.1 Synechococcus sp. CO36386bin_37 | reverse complement strand
TCATCTCCACCTCCAAGGGTGTGATGAGCGACCGCGACGCCCGCAAGCAAGGCGTGGGCGGCGAAGTGCTCTGCTACGTCTACTGACCCGGAATCTGAACCATGTCTCGTATTGGTAAAAACCCAATCCCCATTCCCGACAAGGTGAATGTCACACTCGACGGCCTGGCCGTCACCGTGAAAGGTCCCAAAGGTGAGCTCAAACGCACTCTTCCGATAGGTGTGAGTGTCAATCAGGTGGAAAACTCCATCGTGGTTGCACCAACCAGCACAAAACGGACATCCCGTGAACGACACGGTCTTTGCAGAACTCTCGTCTCCAACATGGTGATCGGAGTCAGTCAGGGATATTCCAAAAAACTCGAGATCGTCGGTGTGGGCTCAAGAGCTCAGGTCAAAGGCAAAAACCTCATCGTCAGTGCTGGCTACAGCCATCCCATTGAGATGGTTCCACCTGAAGGCATCACCTTCACAGTAGAAAACAACACCAACGTCACCGTCTCAGGCACAGATAAGGAATTGGTCGGCAACGAAGCCGCCAAGATTCGCGCCATCCGACCTCCTGAGCCTTACAAAGGCAAAGGAATTAAATATGCGGGCGAGCGCATCCTGCGTAAGGCAGGCAAGTCAGGCAAGAAGTAATTCCCTGTCAGACACCCCTACGCTTCACTCACTATGTCGACTCTCTCCCGCAAACAGCAGACTCAGAAACGCCACAGGCGTCTGCGTCGCCATCTCAATGGCACTGCCGACCGTCCAAGACTGGCTGTGTTCCGATCCAACAGTCACATCTACGCCCAGTTGATTGACGACGACGCGCAGAGCACCCTCTGTTCCGCCTCAACTCTTGATAGAGATCTCCGCTCCAGCCTCAAGGCAACCTGCAGCAGCTGTGATGCTTCCGTTGCTGTTGGCGATTTAGTGGCCAAACGCGCTATCGCCAAAGGTATTCAGCAAGTTGTCTTCGATCGAGGCGGCAACCTGTACCACGGCCGAGTGAAAGCTCTTGCCGATGCCGCCCGGGAAGCGGGCCTTCAGTTCTGATCCTGCTCTCACTATGACGACCGAACCAACCAACCAGACCAGCTCCAAAGACGTTCCAGCAGCTTCTGACGTTCCAGCAGCCGCTGAAGGTCAAGGCCAACAACAGGAACAACGCCGCGGCGGAGGCCGTGGAGACCGTCGAGGCGGTCGTGGCGATCGTCGCCGTGGTCAAGAACGTGACTCCGAATGGCAAGAAAGAGTTGTTCAAATCCGAAGGGTCTCCAAAACCGTCAAAGGCGGCAAGAAGATGAGCTTTCGCGCCATCGTTGTAGTCGGCAATGAGCGTGGTCAGGTCGGCGTTGGCGTCGGCAAGGCCGGAGACGTGATTGGTGCCGTCCGCAAGGGCGTTGCTGATGGCAAAAAACATTTGGTCAAAGTTCCCCTGACCCGTCACAACTCGATTCCGACCCTTTCAAACGGGCGAGATGGTGCCGCGAGTGTCCTCATCCGCCCAGCCGCACCCGGTACGGGTGTGATCGCGGGTGGATCCATCCGCACGGTGCTTGAGCTCGCCGGCATTAAAAATGTCTTAGCAAAGCGTCTGGGGAGTAAAACTCCTCTGAACAATGCTCGTGCTGCAATGGTGGCCCTACAACTTCTCCGTACCCATAAGGAAACAGCCAAAGAACGGGGGATCTCCCTCGAGCAGATCTATTCTTGATTTCCCCCATGACACTCCGACTCGACTCACTCAAACCCAACAAAGGCGCACGCAGACGCAAACTGCGTAAAGGTCGCGGTATTGCAGCCGGTCAGGGAGCCAGCTGCGGTTTCGGAATGCGAGGACAAAAGTCACGCTCTGGCCGACCGACCCGCCCTGGATTCGAGGGTGGCCAGATGCCGCTTTATCGCCGCGTTCCCAAACTGAAGCACTTCCCTTTGGTAAATCCCAGAACGTTTACCGTGCTCAACGTAAGTGCTTTGAATGAAGCCAAGACAGGAAGCACGGTCACTCTTGATTCGCTTGTCAAGGACGGCATTGTCTCCAACCCAAAGAGTCCTCTCAAGATTCTTGGAAATGGAGAACTCACAGTGAAGCTCACCGTCCAAGCTGCTGCTTTTACAGCTTCAGCCCGGGCAAAAATCGAAGCTGCCGGTGGGACCTGTGAGGTTCACAACTGATCTCAACCATGCGATCTGCCCTGAGCAGTTCTAAGGTCTGAGCCGTCCCTCCGGGTTCCTGGTTGGGGACGGTTTTTCTATATCAGCCCCATTCTTTATCCTCCTTTATGCTTGTCAGTCGGGGTCGCAATCCCAGCGCCGGTGAAGTCATTACCCAATTGGTGCAGAATCCTGAGCTGCGCGGCAGGGTTCTCACAACTTTAGGACTGCTCATGCTTGTGCGGCTTGGGATTTACATTCCAATGCCTGGGATTGATCGTATTGCCTTTGAACAGTTCATCCAGCAGGGCGGAACGCTGATTGGTTTCCTCGACATCTTCACCGGAGGAGGGATCTCAACCCTCGGCGTATTTGCATTAGGGATCCTGCCATTCATCAATGCCTCCATCATCATTCAGCTCCTAACAGCATCTTTACCCCAGCTGGAGGATCTACAAAAAAACGAGGGGGAAGCTGGACGTCGCAAAATTTCCCAAATCACCCGTTATGTGGCCTTGGGGTGGGGATTGGTTCAGAGCGTAATCTTTGCCATGATTCTCCGCCAATATGCCATTGCAGGATTAAGCGAAGTCGTTTTTGTCATCCAAACCGCTCTTGCTCTGGTCACTGGCTCAATCATTGTGATGTGGCTCAGTGAGGTGATCACCGAGAGAGGTATTGGTCAGGGAGCATCTCTTGTGATCTTTCTGAATATCGTTGCCACTCTCCCGAAGGCTTTGGGTTCAACCATTGAGAAGGCACAGACAGGTGACAGAGGTGACGTTGTAGGAATAATTGTGCTGGTCCTGGTATTTCTGATCACGATTGTCGGAATTATCTTTGTGCAAGAAGGTGCGAGACGACTTCCAATTGTGAGTGCCAAGCGTCAGGTCGGTGGGACCGCGCTACTACCTAGCCGTCAAAGCTATCTCCCCTTGAAGCTTAATGCAGGAGGAGTAATGCCAATCATTTTTGCCTCAGCCTTGATTTTTTTACCGATTACGATTGCGAATATCACCAACAATCCACTCTTAATTCGAGCTGCTAGTGCACTCAATCCAAGTGCAGCCAATCCTTGGCCTTATGCAATTGTCTTTTTCTCACTTATTCTCGGATTCGCCTATTTTTACTCCTCTCTCTCTCTAAATCCAAACGATATTGCCTCCAATCTCAAGCGAGGCGGAGTGGCAATCCCAGGAGTCAGGCCTGGCAGTGCCACAGCTGCTTACCTGGAGGGCGTTAAAAACAGACTGACTTTGCTCGGTGGACTGTTTCTTGGGGCCGTTGCCATCATCCCCTCAGCCGTTGAGAGAGCAACAGGAGTGACCACCTTTCAGGGACTTGGTGCTACCTCACTGCTCATCCTTGTAGGAGTGGCGATCGATACGGCCAAGCAAGTGCAGACCTACGTGATCTCACAGCGGTACGAAGGGCTCGTCCGCCAATAGATCCCGACACAACTTATCTTTGATCCCCATGAAACAACGACTACTTTTTTTAGGCCCACCAGGAGCGGGGAAAGGCACCCAAGCCGAAGTTTTGTGTAAAAAGCATGGTCTCCGTCACATGTCGACGGGCGACTTGCTGCGCGCGGAGGTTTCCGCTGGAAGTGAACTTGGTCAACAAGCTGAGTCCGTTATGAATCGCGGTGAGTTGGTGAGCGATTCTCTCGTGCTGGCAATTGTGAAAGCTCAGCTCTCCGCTCTGAATGGTGAAGGCTGGCTCTTGGACGGCTTCCCTCGCAATGTGGCTCAAGCTGAAGCGCTCGATCCGCTCCTTCAGGAGCTCAATCAACCCATCGAGGCTGTCATTCTGCTCGAACTCGATGACTCAGTCCTGATTGAACGTCTTCTCTCCCGTGGCCGCGCTGACGACAATGAAACCGTAATCCGCAACCGTCTCGTGGTTTATTCCGATCAAACAGAGCCTTTGATTGACCACTACAAGCAACGTGATCTTTTGCAAGCAGTCGAAGCCAGCGGCAGCATCGAAGCGATCACGGAACGGATTGAAAATGCTCTGGCCTGAGCCGCTGTGGTAAATTCGCTGTTTGGAATTTTGGAAAGCCACACCCCATGAAGGTGCGAGCCTCGGTCAAGAAAATGTGTGAAAAGTGCCGGGTGATTCGTCGCCATGGCAGGGTCATGGTGATCTGCCCGAACCCAAAGCACAAGCAACGCCAGGGATGATTCCCTCGTTTCATATTGTGACCGCATCATTCGCCGCCTGAAGGCGGCATCTGTCCCCCCTCGATTATTTGCTCAGTGGCAAGGATTGCTGGTGTAGACATTCCCCGCGACAAGCGGATCGAAGTCGCACTTACTTACATCTATGGAATTGGCTCCACCAGGGCCAAATCCATCCTCATGAAAACCGGAGTCAACCCTGACATCCGCGTTAAGGACCTCGAGGACAACGATGTCCAGAAACTACGCAATGCCACTGAATCCTTCACGATTGAGGGAGACTTGAGGCGGCAGGAGGGCATGGCTCTCAAGCGTCTTCAAGACATTGGATGCTTGCGCGGACGTCGCCACCGAATGAGTCTGCCCGTCCGTGGTCAACGAACACGAACCAACGCTCGCACCCGCCGTGGTGCACGGAAAACCGTAGCCGGCAAGAAGAAATAAGCCAGCCTGATTCAGTCGGCTCTTTCCTTCCATTACTTCAGAACTATCCCTCTCCAGGCTCTAGCCCATGGCCAAGCCAACAAAAAAATCAGGTCCCAAAAAGGCCAAACGCAACGTCCCCAACGGGGTTGCACATATCCAAAGCACCTTCAACAACACGATCGTATCCATCACTGACACCACTGGCGAGGTCATTTCCTGGTCATCGGCTGGTGCAAGTGGGTTCAAAGGAGCACGAAAAGGAACACCTTTCGCAGCCCAAACAGCTGCTGAAGCTGCAGCGCGCCGGGCCCTCGAGCAAGGAATGCGTCAGATTGAAGTCCTCGTGCGTGGACCAGGCTCAGGTCGGGAAACCGCCATTCGCGCCCTACAGGTCGCAGGCCTAGAAATCACATTGATCCGCGACGTCACCCCCCTGCCCCACAACGGTTGCCGGCGCTCCAAACGGCGCCGCGTCTAGACGGTTCATCCAATTCAGTCCAGGCCCCCTTACCCACTTTCCGCCTCAGCCCGTGTTGCAATACCAGATCGACCGTATTGAGCATCAGATCACTGACGATCGCTCACAAACGGGTGTTTTTCTCATCGGCCCCCTCGAGCGTGGTCAAGCAACAACTCTTGGGAACTCCCTCAGAAGGATGCTGATGGGAAATCTCGAAGGGACTGCCGTAACAGCGGTCCGCATCGCGGGTGTCAACCATGAGTACGCAACGATTCCTGGCGTGCGCGAAGATGTTCTCGATATTCTGCTCAACTGCAAACAGTTGACAGTTCACAGCCGCACTGATGAGCTCGAAATCGGTCGTCTGATTGTTTCAGGGCCGAGGACTGTAAAAGCTAAAGACCTCCAATTTTCTTCTCAGGTTCAGGTTGTTGACGGCGAGCGTCCCATCGCCACAGTCAGTGAAGGGCACAGCCTTGAGCTTGAGGTCCACGTCGAGCGTGGAGTGGGTTATCGACCTGTGGACCGTCACAACGAAGACACAAGCGCCATCGATCTCCTTCAAATCGATGCTGTGTTCATGCCCGTTCAGAGGGTGAATTTCACGACAGACGAAACAGCAGTTGCAGAAGGTGGTTCGGCCCGTGAACGCCTCCGCATGGAAGTGGTTACCGATGGGTCGATGACCCCCGATGATGCTATTGCTCAGGCGGCCAATCAGCTCATCGAACTGTTCCAACCCTTAGCCACAGTAACCATGGTCGAGGAGCCTGGTGTAGAGCCAGAGCCGTCGGCAGAAGCTCAGATCCCCCTCGAAGAGCTTAATCTTTCCGTTCGTGCTTACAACTGTCTCAAGCGTGCACAGGTCAATTCAGTCTCTGACTTGATGGGCTTCAGTTACGAGGATCTCCTCGAAATCAAAAACTTCGGTTCCAAATCAGCAGATGAAGTGATCGAAGCTCTCGAACGGATTGGCATTTCGATCCCCCAAAGTCGCACCAGCGTCTGACCCCTTCCATCCTTCATTTCTCAGTAACATGCGTCACCAATGTCGAGTTCCCCTGCTTGGCCGCCCTGCTGACCAACGCAAGGCTTTGCTTCGAGGGCTGACCACACAACTCATCCGTGAGGGTCGCGTCACAACAACCAAAGCGAGAGCAAAAGCGCTGCGCGATGAAGCTGAACGCATGATCACCCTGGCTAAGGATGGCAGCCTTGCCTCTCGCCGCCGCGTTCTTGGCTACGTCTATGACAAACAGTTGGTGCATGCTCTTTTTGAGAAAGCTCCCAAGCGTTATGGAGATCGCAATGGCGGTTACACCCGCATTACCCGTACTGTGCCGCGTCGTGGTGACAACGCTGAAATGGCCATCATTGAGTTGGTCTGACCCATCTCACACTCTCGGCATCAAGCCCATCGCGTGTGGTTCAAGTTCCCTCAGCTGAGGCGCCGATCGCTGCTGTTCGCAGAATTGGTCTGAGTTTGCAATATGAGGGATCTTGTTTTTGTGGGTGGCAACGACAAAAACAAGTTCAGAGGCAAAGCGTGCAGGCAGTGCTGGAGAAAGCCATAGCGGAGCTTGACCCCCACCGCCCCATTCAGGCCGTCGCAGCCGGACGCACTGACTCGGGTGTGCACGCTTCAGGTCAAGTTGTTCACTTTGACTGTTGCGGTCCTATACCAGCCAAGCGATGGGCACCAGCACTGAATGGACGTCTTCCTTCCAGCATTCGGGTCAGAGAATCCATTGACCGCCCCTTGAATTGGCATGCATGCCATTCCGCAAGCTATCGACGCTACAGGTACACGATTTACAACGGCCGTCGACCCAACTTGTTTTTGGCGCCCTGGTGTTGGCACCGCTATCAGACAAAACTTGACGAAAATGCCATGGCTCAGGCCCTGTCTTCACTCGTTGGCGAACATGATTTCGCGGCCTTTCAAAAAGCGGGCAGTCGTCGCATTCATTCTAGAACAACCGTACAAGACATCAGTCTTGAACGAGAGGGAGATCTGCTCAGAATAGAGATTCAAGCCAGCGGTTTCCTGTACGGGATGGTCCGCCTCTTGATGGGTCAGCTTGTCGCCGTAGGCGAACATCGTCTCACTCCGATGAGATTTGAGCTGCGCTGGCGCGACTGCCGCCGTCATGAAGTCCGAGAAGCAGCCCCGCCTCATGGCCTCTGCTTGCTGAGAGCAGGATACCCAGAGAATCTGTTCAGCAAAGGTGGCTGGTACGATTGTCAGCCGCGGCTTGCTCTGGCGACTTGCGATCCACCACCGGATCCTCAGCCATGGCCGCAAAACCAATAAGCCCATTGCCTGAGAGCCAGCTTCGATGGTTGAGAATTGAAATCCCTGAACCGTCGACAAGGTAAACTTTATCTTTGAGCTTTATTCAGATCACGATCGTGGTCTGATGCTCCTGCCCAGCTCCGTTGCTCGAAACGGGGTATATGAGAACCGGCCTGCCGGCGCGATGAACAAGACCTCAGTTCCTTCCATTGATTCGATCGAACGCCAGTGGTATCTGGTTGACGCTGAGAATCAAACCCTCGGTCGCCTGGCGACTGAAGTGGCCTCTGTGCTGCGAGGAAAAAACAAAGCCAGCTTCACTCCCCATCTAGATACTGGCGACTTTGTGATTGTGGTGAACGCGGACAAGATCCGGGTATCAGGCAAGAAACCACAGCAAAAGTTGTATCGGCGCCATTCCGGCCGTCCCGGTGGGATGAAGGTGGAAACCTTTGAGCATCTTCAAGAGCGTCTTCCCGAACGCATCGTTGAAAAGGCGATCAAAGGGATGCTTCCGCACAATGCTCTCGGGCGTCAATTGTTCCGCAAACTCAAGGTTTACAAGGGCACCGAGCATCCCCATGCAGCCCAGCAACCCAAGACTCTTCAGCTCGATCCTGCCGCTTCAGCACAATGAGTAGCACAAACAACTCCGTCGTCTATTGGGGCACAGGTCGCCGCAAGACATCAGTCGCTCGCGTCCGTTTGGTGCCAGGTAACGGCACGGTCACCATCAACGGTCGGCCCGGTGACAACTACCTGAATTACAACCCTGCCTACATGGCAGCTGTCAAAGCTCCACTGCAAACTTTAGGGTTAGGAAATGAGTACGACATCCTGGTTAATGTTCGTGGTGGAGGCCTGACAGGACAGGCTGACGCCATCAAACAGGGTGCAGCTCGGGCCCTCTGCGAACTCTCCGTAGACAACCGCAAACCTCTGAAAACGGAGGGCCACCTCAGTCGTGACCCTCGTGCCAAGGAGCGTCGCAAATATGGCCTCAAGAAGGCACGTAAAGCGCCTCAATTCTCCAAACGCTGATCATCAAACCGACACCCAAACCTTTCGTTTGTCATGCCTAAACCCGACATTCACCCAACTTGGTATCCGGACGCCAAGGTCATCTGCAACGGCGAAGTGGTCATGACCACAGGTTCAACCCAACCTGAAATCAATGTGGATGTCTGGAGCGGGAATCATCCGTTTTTTACAGGCACACAGAAGATTCTTGACACGGAGGGGCGTGTCGACCGTTTCATGCGCAAGTACGGCATGGGAAGTGTGGATTCTGCTACAGCTGAAAAAAAATCAGACCAAAAAAAGTCCAAGGAATCCTGACCACCAGTCGTTTCAATCAAGTCCCAGCACCTGGGATCACAACCACCTCCCTTCGTGACATCTCGTCCGCGATGGGAGGTAATTGTGATGACTGCTCACGGAGGAGATGGACACAACAACTCTGATCAGTCGCCTTGAGGCGGCAAGCAGCAGCTTCCATAACTTGGAGCGCCAGCTTGCAGATCCTGATGTGGCAGCGGATCCCCAACGGCTGGAAACCATTGCTCGAGAGCGCTCACGCCTTGAACCACTTGTTCTGGACTACACCACCCTCCAAAAGGTGGAGTCAGAGCAAATCCAAGCCAAAAGACTGCTTAAAGAAAGTCGTGGCGATTCAGCCATGGAGGAATTGGCTCAACAAGAGATTGAAGAGCTCGACCGTCATCACGCCGATCTGATTCAAAGAATCACATTGGCTTTGCTGCCCAAGGATCCAAGAGATGAGCGCAGCGTGATGCTGGAAATAAGAGCTGGTGCAGGAGGAGATGAGGCTTGTCTATGGGCTGGAGACCTGGCTCGAATGTATGAGCGCTTCAGCAATCGACGCGGATGGAATGTGAAACCAGTCAGCGCAAACGAAGCTGATTTGGGTGGCTACAAGGAATTGATCCTCTCGGTGAAGGGAGATGCCGTATTCAGCGAACTTAAGTTCGAAGCCGGTGTTCATCGGGTGCAGCGTGTCCCCTCCACAGAATCACAAGGACGGGTTCACACCTCAACGGCCACGGTGGCAGTGATGCCAGAGGCTGATCCTGTGGAGGTGGAGATCGATCCGCGCGATCTCGACATCAGTACCGCCAGATCAGGAGGTGCCGGTGGTCAGAACGTCAATAAGGTCGAGACGGCGGTGGATCTTATGCACAAGCCAACAGGCATAAGGGTGTTTTGTACACAGGAACGCTCCCAGATGCAGAACCGCGAACGTGCCCTTGAAATTCTGCGTGCCAAACTTTACGAACGTCAGCTCGCAGAAGCCAATGCGAGCGAGCGATCAGCAAGACGAGCACAGGTTGGCACAGGTGATCGCAGTGAAAAAATCCGTACTTACAACTCCAAAGACAATCGCATCACGGATCACCGCCTCGGACGTAATTTCAGTCTTGATCCAGTTCTTGAAGGCCAATTGGATGATGTCATCAACGCCTGCATCGCCGAGGAACAACGCAGCAAACTCGCCGATCTCAGCGAACAAGCCGATTAAACCAGTTCTCCTTAAGCACCGATCACATACTTGGCCCACTCGAGATGACGCCCGGAATCAATCTGACGCACAGCCTCAAAACTGAGACTGCTGTGAGGACGACGTGGCGTGCGATTCAACGGCATTTCTGCCTCCTGCGGCGTTCGATTTCCCTTGCGGACATTACATATCACGCATGCAGTGGTGATGTTGTCCCAGCTGTCAGCTCCACCGCGACTCCGGGGCAAGACGTGATCGATGGACAGCTGTTCTGTCGAACCACAGTATTGACAGCAGTGGTTGTCACGCTGAAACACGTTGCGGCGCGTAAGTGGAAGCTGACGAAAAGGAACCCTCACAAACTGCACGAGCCGAATCACAGTTGGCAGATGGATGCCATGTCGGATGATCCGGCTGTGATCATGCTCTAAACCTTCAGCTTTCCCCTTTATCAACATCACCATGGCTCGACGCCATGTAGTGATATTGAGCGGTTCATAAGATGCATTGAGAACGAGTACTTGGCCCATGCCCGCTCCCTGACTAAAACAGTTTATCGAGAATTACCAATTGGTCTTTGTGATCTTCACTACCCTGCTGGAATGCGAGATCAGATCCTCGACGACCGAAACACTCCCTGGATTCATCATCCGGTTGAGGCAGACCCAAGGCAGCGCGCCTGGCTGGAGGTGTCCACCTCAGCGATTGAAGCCAATGCGCGTTCTCTGAAACGCCACCTCGCTCCTTCATGCGAGCTGATGGCCGTCGTGAAAGCAGACGGCTATGGACACGGGGCAGAAACCGTAGCGAAAGCCGCCGTCCAGGGAGGTGCCACCAGCTTGGGTGTTGCAACACTCCAGGAGGGAATCGAACTGAGGGCGGCAGGACTTCATCAGCCAATACTTGTTCTGGGACAACTCTTCCAACCGGAGGATCTGAGAGCTTGCCTGCACTGGGGACTGATGCCCACCC
>WTGE01000163.1 GCA_011525445.1 Synechococcus sp. CO36386bin_37 | reverse complement strand
TGAACCGCTACGGCGGTGTGGTGTTCAGCCAAACGGTGTTGCTGGCACTGGTGGAGAGCGGCATGAGCCGCGAAGACGCCTACCGGTTGGTGCAGGGCCATGCCCATGCGGCCTGGAATGTGGAAGGCGGCAACTTCCGCAAGGCGCTCGAAAACGATCCCGCCGTCACCGATCGCATCAGCGCTGAGCGCTTGGCCGATTGCTTCAGCACCGAGCGGCATCAAGCCCAGCTCGACACCATCTACGCCCGCTTAGCGATCTAATCAGTCGTTACAAGCCCGTTGGGTCGCCGCATTGTGGGAGTCATCCAGAACTCCTTCAACCACGGCTTCCGCTGTTAGCAGCACCGGGCTCTGGTCAGCCAGCTTTTACTTTCCTCGCCATGACCCCAGTAATTGCGAGAGGCTTGCCTGATAAACCGGAAAACTGCTCCGCCAAGTCAAAGAAGAGATGGCACAGGTCGATGTGAGGGCCAAGCGCGTGAGCTGTCGTGAGGTAGTTCGCGGTGGCGGCCTACTCTTGTCAGGTCCATGCTGGTTATATGGGGCTTTGGTTCAGCACTAAAAGAAAGGAATCCAAGGGCTTCTCATTGGTTGAACTGACGGTCGCATTTGCAATTGCATCGTTGCTGGCAGTTGTGGCGGTGATTTTCATGAGAGGTCCTGTCCAAAAAGCTACTATTTCTGAATGTCAGCAGCAGATTGGCGCGCTTTTAAGAGCTGCACAGTCTTATCACTTTAATAATGGAGAACATGCTGATCGGATTTCATTAATTGAAAGGGAGATATATGTCCCAGCCTGCAAGAAGGCTGACCCCGAATATTGCCGAGAAAATCCAATAGTCAAAGCCTCAAGCGCAATGTCGGATAATCAAAGTAATTTTAATGCTCATTGGACTTCACCAAATGGGCACTGCAAAATGCAGCACCGTGGCGGTTACGGCTCCATGACTCAATTTTGGGCCCGACCTTCTGATAATTCACCTTTTAAAGATTGGACAATTAGCGGATGCTGGAATTCTCAGACAGGGGCTTTTCGCATAGAGAATCACTCATACACAATGACTGCCTACAACATGAGAAACAATGACTCCTGCTGAACAATGACTGTGGTTGTCGAGAGGGGCTTGAGTTAATCACTTTTGCTCGCAGGCTTTAAATGATCGGATTGTTTTCTGCTCTCTAGAAGGCTTTCTGGTGGCTGCTCATTGCAGTACAACAGCCGATCCCGAACTGTAAGCATCAAAGCATTGGTCTCTTCGCTTCAGAGGTCACCCACAGCAGGAGCAAGCGCCATTGCAAGAAGCGCGGCACCAAGTGAAATGCCCCAATGCAGCAGGCGCTTCTTAAGCGCGACAGGCCGAGGATCTATGCCCGTAAGAACTATCACACTCGCATTGCCAAACAGGCGGATGGCGATTGTCAGTAGCGCTAAGACAAGGAGCTTCAATTCCATGTCGTTCATCCTCCTGTTCCGAGGGCTTCCCTGATCGAAGCCGGCTTTCCCTGCTTTCCTCGCCATGACCCCAGTACCTGCGGGAGGCTGATCGAATGGACCCCAAAGAAGAGCTCCGTCAGGTTGAGGCCGAGATGGCCAGAGATGCGGAAGAGGCCAAGCGTTTGAGCCGTACTGATGCAGCTGGAGGCAACCAACCGCCAACCCGGAGATGGATATGGGGCGGAGGCGCTGGTGGTTCTGGTGACTCAGGAAGGGCTGGTGGGTCAGACAAGCGCCCAAGCAAGGGCCAGGTTTATTGGCTGGCAGTGTTCATGCTCCTGATCTCAGCTGCGTTGGCATTCAGCAGAGGCATGAGCGACAAAGATCTAGAGCGACTGCAAATGGCCCTGCTAACCGGTGGTTCTGGATTGCTGATCGGTTATGCACTCGGGAGGCGTCAATAGGTGCAGCCAAACAATCACGGCTGTGACTGACGCACCACAGACCGTCACGGCCAGCTCATCACCCAGGCAAGAAAGGTCGCCTCAGTGCAATCCGATTATTCCTTGGCAAATGATGGACTGACTTTTCAGTCAGTCACTAGCAGCTCGCATCGTGGCCGGATTCAGGGAGTCATCCA
>WTGE01000193.1 GCA_011525445.1 Synechococcus sp. CO36386bin_37 | reverse complement strand
TTTTAGGTCATTTTGCTTATTTTGTTCCGTCGAATTTCTCCAGGGGATGAATTACTGATCTTCATAAGGGTCGAAGCAAGAGTCCTACGAGGACAAGAACTGTTGTTGCAATCCAGAACCCAGCAACTACAAGTTGTTCCGGCGTCCCTCCCAACTCAAAGTGGTGATGAAGAGGAGACATGCGGAACACTCTTCGCCCAACGCCATCCGCATTTTTTGTTGCCTTAAACACCCAGACCTGAAGAATGACAGATAAGGATTCCGCTAAGAAGACTCCGCCCATTACCAACAAAGGCCAGAGACTGTTCGTCAATAAGGCCACTCCAGATAAAGCTCCGCCCATTGCTAACGAGCCCGTATCACCCATAAAAACTTTGGCTGGATTGCGGTTATGGACAAGAAATCCAATCCAACAACCCGCCATCGCCATGCAGAATCCAGCGAGACTGGGGTTTCCGTTGTTGCCACGCAGGGTGAGCTGAATAGCCATTCCAGTGAACACCAAAGCACCGCAACCCGCCGCCAGACCATCCAATCCATCAGTGAGGTTCGTGGCATTGCTCTCGGCTAAAAACACAAAGACTGCTATTGGCCAGATCAGCCAACCCAAGGGGATGCTGGAATCAAAGGGCAAGGCCACATCGCCACTGATCCATCCGCGTTGACCCGCCCAGATCAGAAAGATCACTGCAGCCAAGGCTTGAAGAAATAATTTCCCGCGTGGCGTTAAGCCGGTATTGGTGTGTTTTGTCAGGCTGCGCCAGTCGTCAATTCCGCCAATGACCATGTAGCTGAGGGTGATGAAGGTGACGGCCAGGAGCTGCTCTGCCGGCATTCCGTTCCAACTGATAAGGCCTCCAACGATCACGCCGATGGGCACGACGAGAAGGCCACCCATCGTTGGAGTCCCTGATTTGCTGAGGTGTGCCTGTGGACCTTCCTCTCGAATCACTTGCCCGAACTTCAACTTCCTCAGCTGTGGCACTGCCCACCAGGTGACAAGCGCAGCGATCAGGGTGGTGATCAAAAGCGGGAGGCTGAGCAGACTGTTGGGAATCCAGCGGTCTGAAGCGAAAGCGGATGCATACACAACAACCGCAAGCAGGACCGAAGAGACCGTCCCTTTGGGGGAATGGGGAGTCTCTGGTGTGTCGTTCACGTCCCGTTCCTGTTGGCTTAAGGGCTGGGACCCTAAATCAATCTTCCCAATTTTCTTCGTTCTGCTCATCAGCAGAGTTGTATTCCTCCTTCTCTCCCATCAGAGCAGACAACTCCTCCTCTTCCACAGTGCTCACTTCTGGTGAACTGGATTCCTCATCTTCCACAAGGCGCCCACTCGTTTCAAGCCAACTCAAGAGATCCGGCTCTTCACGGAGAGGCAACACGGGTGCAGGTTCCTTCCGCCCATAACGGGTCAGAGCTGGATTGATGTTGTCGAGGGCACTCAACTCAGACGACACTGACCAGTTTCGTAATCGATGATCATAGTAGAGAACAGTCTCATGGAAATCTGTTGGCCAAGGTTTGGCTCCTCGTTCTGGTGTGGGGTGGGGCAATGTTGCTCAGTTTTGGGTTGTCGACCTGGGGGCGTTTGCATCCAGAACCGCTTGAGGTGTCAACGGTTCCGGTGTTTGCGTTGTTGCTGACACCGGCGCTGTTGATGGCCATTTGGTTGTTTTGCCTGGGTCGAGATGGATGCAATCTGTCTCCATGGTCCGGCGGGAGTGGAGAATCAGTGCAATCTGATTCAGAGCAGGAGTCCACCTGATGGGGCGCGCAAGCAAGGTCGTTCTCGCTTATTCCGGTGGTGTGGATACCAGCGTCTGCATTCCTTACCTCAAGCAGGAATGGGGTGTGGGGGAGGTCATTACCTTTGCCGCTGACCTTGGTCAGGGTGATGAACTCGAACCGATTCGACTCAAAGCGCTGGAGGCAGGAGCGAGTCAGTCACTGGTTGGTGATCTCATTCAACCTTTCATCGAGGAGTTCGCGTTTCCTGCGATTCGCGCGAATGCTCTTTATGAGGGGCGTTATCCGCTGTCAACAGCTTTGGCGCGTCCTTTGATTGCCCGACGCCT
>WTGE01000156.1 GCA_011525445.1 Synechococcus sp. CO36386bin_37 | reverse complement strand
TGGGGGTGAACCCCAAGCGAATCATCCGCATGGATGAGGCCGACAACTTCTGGGCGTCTGGTCCGACAGGACCCTGTGGTCCCTGTTCAGAGATCTACTACGACTTCAAGCCCGAACTTGGGGATGAGGGGATCGATCTCGAGGACGACGACCGCTTCATCGAGTTCTACAACCTGGTTTTCATGCAGTACAACCGGGATGCGGAGGGGATTCTCACTCCGCTCGAAAACCGCAATATCGACACGGGTCTGGGGCTGGAGCGAATGGCTCAGATCCTGCAGCAGGTCCCGAATAACTATGAGACGGATCTGATCTTCCCCTTGATTCAGACTGCAGGTGAGTTGGCAGGCATCGACTACCACAAGCTCGATGCCAGCAGGCAAACGTCTCTCAAAGTGATCGGCGATCACAGCAGAGCGATAACACAGCTGATTTGTGATGGCGTCACGGCCAGCAACCTGGGACGTGGCTACATCCTTCGACGTCTTCTCAGGCGTGTGGTGCGGCATGGACGTCTCCTTGGCATCGATCAACCGTTTCTGAAGGTGATGGGAGCGGCGGCGATTGCTTTGATGGAGGGAGCCTATCCACAGCTAAGAGAGCGTGAAACGCTCATTCTGGCGGAGCTCCAACGGGAGGAAGCTCGGTTTCTGGAGACCTTGGAGCGAGGAGAGAAGTTGCTGTCCGACGTGTTGGCCACCAATCCCAAGCAGATTTCAGGTCTTCAGGCGTTTGAGCTGTACGACACGTTTGGGTTTCCCCTGGAGCTCACTGAGGAGATTGCTGAAGAGCATGGAGTTGGCGTTGATCTCGATGGATTTGAGGCGGCGATGGATGAGCAGCGTCAGCGTGCGAAGGCCGCGGCTGTGAGCATTGATCTCACCTTGCGAGACGCCATTGATCAGGTTGTTGTTGAAGTTGCAACCACTGATTTCACTGGCTATCAGCATCTGGAGCAGAGCAGTTGTGTTCAGGCTCTGGTCGTGAACGGCGAATCTGCTGAGCAGGCGAAGGCTGGTGATGGGGTTCAGGTCGTGCTCGATGCCACTTCTTTTTATGGAGAAGGCGGCGGTCAGGTGGGTGACCGCGGCGTACTGGTGGGAGATGGACCCGATGGCAGTGGTCTGATTGTTGTGATTCATGGGGTGAGCCGACATCGCAATGTGTTTGTCCATAGCGGCCGCGTGGAGCGGGGCACACTTCATGTGGGCGATGTGGTGCATGGGCAGGTGGATCGCGCCTGCCGCCGTCGCGCCCAGGCGAATCACACGGCAACGCATCTGCTGCAAGCGGCGTTGAAGCAGGTGGTGGATCCGTCCATCGGGCAAGCGGGATCCCTCGTTGATTTTGAGCGACTGCGGTTTGACTTCCACTGCACAAAAGCCGTGTCACCTGATGAACTTGAACAGATCGAAACCTTGATCAATGGCTGGATCAGCGATGCACACAGTCTTGAAGTGAATGAGATGGCCATTGATCAAGCCAAGGCTGCTGGTGCGGTCGCGATGTTTGGTGAAAAGTATGCCGATGTGGTGCGCGTGGTCGACGTTCCCGGTGTGTCGATGGAGCTCTGTGGTGGAACGCACGTGGGCAATACCGCCGAGATTGGTCTGTTCAAGATCGTGAGCGAGAGCGGTGTTGCTGCTGGGATCCGCAGGATTGAAGCGGTGGCCGGTGCGTCCGTGTTGGCCTATCTCAATGAGCGTGAGCTTGTGGTGAAGCAGCTTGGTGACCGCTTCAAGGCGCAGCCTGGCGAGATTGTTGAGCGCGTTGTGGCGTTGCAGGAGGAGCTGAAGAGCAGCCAAAAAGCGTTGACTGCGGCGCGGGCTGAACTGGCTGTTGCGAAATCAGCGGCCTTGGCCGTTCAAGCCGTAGCCGTTGGTGAGTGCCAGTTGTTGGTGGCCCGTCTTGATGGTGTGAATGGTGACGGCTTACAGGGGGCTGCTTTGGGATTGTTGGATCAACTGGGTGATGCCGCTGCTGTCGTGTTGGGAGGTTTGCCTGATCCGAACGACCAGGGAAAGGTGATTTTGGTGGCAGCGTTCGGGACGGTGGTGGTTGCCAGTGGACTGCAAGCAGGCAAATTCATCGGTGCGATCGCCAAGCTTTGCGGTGGTGGCGGTGGTGGTCGACCGAACCTGGCTCAGGCTGGAGGTCGTGACGGGGCGGCCTTGGATGCCGCACTCAATACGGCGCGTCATGAATTAACGGCAACTTTGGGATGATGATGGCTTCGTGTTGTCGGGTTGATGAAGTGTTTGATCATGGTCCAAATCTTAAGTCTGAATTTGTATAGGAATACATAATCTTGGCGGATTAGGGGTAAGGCATAGATGTGCACTGAAGTGTTGACGCAACGCTTTTATTTGTCGTCTGGAATACACCTGCATAAACTATTAATGCAAGGTTGAACTGCGAGTCTTAAAATTCTATTCATCTAGAGGGCTATGATTTTGCGGCTTCCATTGCTAAAGCAAGCCTGTAGGCAAAAGTATTCTCTGTCCTTGGTTTGTCTTTCATTGAGCCTATTGGTTGTTGGTTGTAGCTCTCAATCGAAAGCCCCCCAGCTACTGCCTTTGCATGCGGATACGATTGTTAAAAGGAACTTCAGACGCGTTGTTAGTTCTGAAGGTGTGATAGGAAATAACAATTGGGTGCCATTTAAACCAGCACAAAGCGGAATCGTGACCCAGGTTTTAGTTGAAGCTGGTCAAAAAGTCCAAAAGGGTCAGGTGATGCTTGTGTTGGAAAATAAGTCACAAGTTGCCGATGTTGCTACTGCTAAAGCAGAAGCTCAAGAGGCCAAGCTTCAGGCTTCTCGATATCAATTCTTGGCAGATGTTGGAGCTGTTCCTCCCGTACAAGCTGAAGAAAAGAAAATTCAGGCAATTTCTAAGGCAAGTGCATTTGTAGGGGCCCAGGTTGACTTGAGTCATCGCTATATCAAAGCACCTTTCGATGGAATTATTGCAACTAATTTTATCGTTAATGTTGGCACTTACGTTGAAGCGGGACAGGAATTATTCTCTCTTCTTAATAACGACGAGCTTCTTGTGCAAATGAGTATTCCGGCAAGCCAATCGAAAGCAATTGAGCTGGGTCAATCCGTTCGTATTTATGAAGATAGTTCAGATGTGATTCTTGCTCAGGGGGCAATTGACTATGTTGCCCCAGCTTTTGATATTGAATCTGATGGTAATACTGCTTCCCCTAAAAATACAGTGACGGTTCAAGCGTCATTCCCAAATGTACAGGTTGGTCTTAAGCCTCTTGAATTATTGAGAGCAGAAATTGAAACAGGAGTCCGTAATTTTCCTGCCATTCCTACTGGTGCAATCACAATGAAAGCGGAGCAACCTTTTGTATTTAGGCTGATTCCTGTTAACACTTTTATTGAATTGAACAAGCTTGATGAAAAACAAAGTAAACCTCTAAAAGCGCTGCCTCCCGATTCTTTAATAGCGGTTGAATCGCCTATTACTATCGGCCCGCTTCAGGACAACCAGTTTCCGGTGCTAAAAGGATTAGTGGCAGGTGAAAAGGTGGCAATAAGTCAGACAAAAATGTTGAGTAGCGGAATGCCGGTTCAAATTCTGTCAAATCTTCCAGGGAAATAAATCTGATGTCGTTTGCTGATCCCTTTATAAAAAGACCCGTTCTCACGAGTGTTTGTAGCATCGCAATTTTTATTGCTGGGTTGATTCTGCTTCCAACGCTGCCAATTGAATTTGTGCCAGATGTTTCGCCTAAACAGATTCAAATTATTGCTAATTATCCTGGTGGTAATGCCAATATTGTTGAGAAATCAGTGACTGACCTATTAGAGGATAAGTTATCCGAGACACCTGGTGTTGATTATTTATTATCCAGCTCAACTGCAAATTCCAGTTCCATCCAGCTGTATTTGGCGCCGGAAACATCTGCAGACGCTGCAATGTTGGACGCGCAAAACCGAATCCAAAAGGGGCTGCAGGACTTGCCGGAAGTCACCCAAAAGCTGGGTGTGAGTGTTAGCCAGACAACCGATACCAGGCTCAGTGGTTATATCATTACGTCTGATCAAGGCCAATATGATTCGTCATATCTTGCAACCTTAATCGATGATAATTTAAAAAAGCGGATTCAGATTATTAATGGTGTAGGTTCAGTTGACATTGCTCCTTCGGGGGCTCAATTTAGAGTGTCTTTAGACCCTGAATTGCTGAAAGCTTATCAATTGACAGCTGAGGACGTTCTACAGGCAATACAATCACAAAATTTTCCATCTTCAGCGGGTTTTGTTGGAGCTCCCTTTATCGATGATGATGCCTCCTACTCTTATCCTGTTCTTGTTAAAGACGGTGGATATGTTCAGTCGGTAGATCAATTTAAAAATCTAGCGGTGAGAACATCCACCATTGGAGCGCTGATTCGAGTGAAGGATGTCGGAGAGGTTCAATACATATCTGACCCAAGTGTATCTATTAAAACCTTAGATGGTTATCCTGGAGCCTGGCTAGGTATTAATCAAAAGTCAGGTAGTAATGCTGTTCAAGTTGCTAGAGGAGTGGAAAAAGTTATCAACGATTATAAAAAGACAGCTCCACCTGGGCTTCGGATTGTGCAATACATTAATAATAAATCCTTCATCTTGGATTCTATCGAAAATGTAACTGATGCTCTTGGGTTGGCCGTTATTTTGGTATTGGTCACTCTCGTCTTGTTCTTAAAGAAGTGGCGAACTGTATTGATCCCGGCCTTGGCAATTCCAGTGTCTATTGTTGGCACGTTTCTGTTTTTAAAATTATTTGGTTTTACTCTGAATTTTCTGACGCTGACTGGACTTGTTCTGGCCACAGGTTTAGTGGTTGATGATGCAATTTTGGTGGTTGAGTCGGTGTCCAAAAATATGGAAACAGGCATGCCACCAAAACAAGCCGCAATCTCCACCATGAATGAACTTTCAGGTGCTGTGATCTCTACATCTTTGGTTTTAATTACATTGTTTGTACCAGTTACGTTGGTTGCTTCATCTGTAGGAAAGATTTATCAGCAGTTTGCAGTTACGATTATTTTTGCAGTGGCAATCTCTACCTTTAATGCTTTAACTTTTTCGCCTATGATGGCAGGATTGATTTTACTTCCTGATAATCAAAAATCAGCATCTAAATGGATCACTGGAATCGGTGGTTTAGGGGTAGGTGTTCTGTTCGGTATATTCACGCGTGCTAACTTTGGCGATTGGATTGTACCAATTGCGATCATTTCCTTTGGACTTCTTGGTTTTTATCTAGGTAAAATATTTGAGATTTTTGAGTCTGTATACGCCGCGCTTGAACAAAAGTTTGTAAGTCTTGTGGAGTATTTGATTCAAAAATATCGTGTCGTGACGGCTTGCTTGGTGCCAGCTTTCATGATCACGATTTTCTTATTGAATTCAATCCCTTCAGCCTTGATTCCTCAAGAAGATCAGAATGTGTTATACGGCATGTCGCAGTTAGCAGCAGGGACATCTCTCCCTGCGACGGCCAAGGTTGCTGAAGAAGCAGCATCTATCCTGAAACAAGAACAGCAATCGAAAAACTCTGCAATTAATGATGCAGTTGCTATTGCAGGATTTGGTGGTAATCCGTCAAGCTTGTTGTTTTTTGTCTCTCTTAAAGATTTAGATGAGCGTCCTAAGAAAGTGCAAGGTGCGGATGCGCAGACACGATCTCTGGCAGCAAAATTATTTACTTTGCCAACGGCTGCTCCTCCGTTCTTTGCTCAGCCGCCAATGATTCCAGTGGCGGCTGATACTTCGATTAATATGTTGCTTCTTGATAAGAGTAGTAATGCGTACACATTGGAGGAATTAAATAAAATCGCCCAGCGCTTTAAAGAAGCGGCCCAAAAAGATCCATTGATTAGTAATATTAATACAACTTTTGCTCCTGATGCTCCTGCTTACGAGTTGACGATTGATCGCTCTAAGCTCTCATCTTTAAACGTTGATTTTAATACTGCAACTAGTACCCTCGCCCAACTAGCAGGAAGTACCAGAGTCAATCAGACATCCATTCCTGGAGGCCTTAAAAATGTCCAGCTTATCAGTGAATCAAGAGGGAGGCGCACTATCAATGATCTCTTGGATTACTCTGTTCAGTCAAATAATGGCAATATGGTTAAAGTAAGGCAATTTACTGATGCTAAATTAACCAGCGCTCCTCCATCAATTGATCACTACAACTTTAACCGATCGGTTAAATTTTCTGTGCAGGCTGCCCCTGGATTCTCGCAGGGGCAAGTGATCAATCGTCTTAAGGAGATTTTTGCCGAGAAGAATTTCAAGAATTTAGATTATGCCTTCGTTGGATTGGCTCGTACACAGAATGAATCAGGCGGGCAGACTTTCGTTTTATTTGCTTTGGCTGGATTGGCAGTGTTCTTGATTCTTTCGGCTACATACGAGAGCTATATCACGTCTACTACAATTTTGTTGACTGTGCCTCTTGCCATATTAGGAAGTCTGCTTTTTGTAAAATTGAGGTCTATGAATATTAATATCTTTTCTCAGGTGGGTTTGCTTATGTTGATTGGTCTTGCTGCAAAGAATGCCATTCTTGTTGTTGAAATTGCTGATCAACGGATTGCCAAAGGATTAAAAGCTGCTCCAGCTGCCTTAGAAGCAGCTAAAGCTAGATTTCGCCCGATTCTGATGACATCCATTGCCTCATTGGCAGGTTTCTTTCCCCTTGTGGTTGCAAGGAATGCTGGTGCGAATGCTCAGCAATCAATTGGGACGGTTGTATTTGGTGGCCTTCTCGTAGGTACCATTCTTTCTTTGGGTGTTGTTCCTTCTGTTTATGTATTCATCAAGAATTTGGAGGCTCGTTTGTTGAAAACTTCCCAACCAGGTCATTCTGAACCCTGAAGCCATTGGAATATCAGCTTGCTGAAAGCAGACCTTGCCAGGCTCTCAATGGGTCCGTAATGCTGTTGTTGGTTGAGCTTTCTGTAGCAGAATCATGATCTGCAACTGTTCCCTAGGGATTGCACTCAACGATTGGGAGGTGGGAGGCTTCCCTCACATGATCAATGATTTCGCCACTGGCTTAGTGACGTTTGCTCTGTGTTCGTGATGCAGCCACTGTCTGTCTCTGAATTGGCTGCGATGCCAATGTTTATCTCCCTGGAAGAGGTTCATCTATCACAGTTGCTCGACAGGCATCGGGAGACTTCCCATCAACCTGATCAAGTCATTGTGATGGAACAGGACTGGGGGGAGTCTTTGTTTTTGATCCGGACAGGATTGGCCAAAGTGCGGACCTACTCTGTCGATGGAGACGAGGTGGTGATGTCGCTACTGGGGGCGGGTGACATTTTTGGTGAGATGGCTGCCCTTGACAGCGCCGCTCGTTCGGCTGATGTGGTTGCTCTCACCCCGCTTCGATTGGTCAAGCTTCGCGCTGCACCGTTTAGTGCCCTTCTGACGAGTCAGCCAGGCTTTGCGTTGGCTTTGGCAAGGCTTGAAGCCTCAAGACTGAGGGATCTCAATCAACGCTTTGTATTGCAGAGTGCTGACGCAACGACGCGTCTCTTGGACGCCCTGGCCTACTTGGCTCGTAAGAGTTCAGCTGCCAATGATCCACAGGCACCGATTCCTGCTTTAGCGCAACGAGAAATTGCATTGCTCGCCGGGTTGGCTCGAGAGACAGCGTCTCGCACTCTGAGTAAGTTGCGCACTCGCGGGACTGTTGTCGCTGCGGAGGACGGGGCGTTCACGATCGCTGACCTTCAACCACTGGTGCGTCGTGGATTATTGCCATCTGTTTAGAGCTCTCCTCGAACATTTATTCGAATTGTTGATGTTGCTTACAAGGGCTCAATTATTAGTTAGTGTTGCTGTTTGCAGGGCAAATACATGTTGTGGTTCCTGCCCTCGGATAGGAAATTCACCCAGATCCTCAAGAGGCCATTGATCTCTGAGTAGCTTTTCAACCGCAGCGCTCATCACGATTGTGCGGTTGCATTGTTTGGCAATTTGCTCCAGCCGGCTCGCTGTGTTCACCGCATCTCCAATCACCGTGTAATCCATACGACTGCTGCTCCCGATATTGCCGCTCACAACCCACCCATAACTGAGAACAACCACTTGTGCCCAGGGTTCTTGTCCATTCGCTCTCCACTGCTGATTCAGTTGATCCAGACGATGCTGAATTGCGATCGCGGTCTTGATGCCTGCCTCTGCATTCGCGGTGCTGCTGCGTTGAACTGGGGCACCGAAGACGGCGAGCGTCGCATCGCCGATGAACTTATCTACGGTGCCTTGCTGAGCATGAACGGCATCGACGATCTCGCTGAAGTAGGTATTGAGTCGGTTCACAAGTCCGTGGACTTTTCCTTTCTCCGTCATGGCTTGCGTGAACGCTGTAAATCCACGGATGTCGCTCATGAGCACCACGACATCAACAAGCCGACCTTGCAGAAGATCATCGGCGTTCTCGGGTTGGTCTGCGATTTCTGCGGCAACGGCTGGAGACAGATAGCGTCCCAGTGTGTTGCGAAGGCGTCGTCGCTGCCATTGCAGCTTCACTGTCGCGTCAGCGCTGGAGACGATTCCTGTGGCCAGGATGGTTATGGCGACACTGCCGAGCGGAAGCACCACCCAGGCCTTGGTGATCAACACCACCCCGATGAGCAGCAATCCGAAGGTTGCAACTGCCGCGATGCCCAAGCGTTGCAAGGGACGTTCCAGACCGCTGATGGCAAGTCCAGCGCCACAGGCAAGTGCTGCGAGGATGAGATTCCAGCCTGGGATGGGTTGAACCAACTGGAGGCTGCGACCTTCAAGATGGTTGGCCACTTCAGTGGCATGCAGTTCAACCCCCGGCATTCCTTTGGCGCCCGAGAACACACTGCGATGCAGGTCCTGAAACACTGCTGCTGTTGGACCTATCAGCACCACTGCATCTTGGAGTTGTCCTGATTGCTGGAGTGCGGCATAGGCCTTGGGCTCAAGCAGTTCCCAGATCGAAAGCGTGGGGATGGTGCGTGGTGGCCCATACGGTGCCAGCAGCGATAGTCCCTTTTCTGGATCGGCCGGCGGCTTGTTCAGGAGGGCTGATGCCATACCGGGTGGTACAGCTGGCCCAAGTTGCTTGCGTAAATTCAGGCTGGTGATGCCCGGGGGATTACGCAGGACGCCATCAGGATCAGGTCGGCCATTGAGGAGTCCACGTTTGACCGAAGGATGTGCGTCTTTCAATGCTGGGGTGAGGTCCAGCAAGGAAAGACCGGCGACAGGCCCTTCGCTGCTCAGGGCCTGCACCCCTAAAACCACGCGGTTAACGTGACGTTGAAGGCTCGCAGCAAAGATGGCGTCGTCTTCGCTGCCATGACTACTTGGGGTATCGAACAGCAAATCGAATCCAATCGTTTTGGCCCCGCTTTCAATGAGGCGGTCCAGCACCAGTGCGTAGGTGCTTCGAGGCCATGGCCATCCACGTAATTGTTGAAGTGCAGGGTCATCGCTGAGATCCGCGTTGGCTGCCTGTTGCAGGCTGAAATCGTCAATAGCGACAATCACCACATTGTCGGGGACCCGCCTAGGTCCGGACAATTCCAGGGCCCAGTCCGTGAACCAGAGCTCTCCCTGGCGCAGTGCGTTTTGTCCGAATCCGGCTGCAATCGCGATTCCACCGCTGAGGATCAGGATGGCGCTGTTTGTTTTGAGCCAATTCTTGATTGCACGTTGAGCTTTCATGTGTTGTTAGAGCCGCACTGGTGACAACGCTGCTCGATTCCGGCGAGTTGTTTGGCAGCAGCCCGGAAACAACCTGCTTCAGTTTGTAAGTGCTCCAGGCATGTTTGGAATTCCCTGGCGTTGCCCTCAGAGAGAGCCTGGATCGAGTCCAACAGCAACGTGATGAGCTGATTGCCTTGCCTGCAGCGGGCGCTGCTCAGGGCGAGCATCTCCAACGCAAGATCGCCATCAAAAAGTGCCAGGCGCAGCAAGGCATCCGCGTTGACGCGAATGATCTCTGCAGGACCGCCATGCACGCGAACTGTTGCGCAGTGCCGGTTATTGCCGGATAGACCCATCTCTCCGAGGATTTCCCCTGGTTTGATGCGGGCCAGCTCCCGCTGCTGACCGATCTCCACACTGAGCTCTCCAAGCACAACCAGCAGAATCTCATCAGCACTTGTCTGCTCTTCCATGACCACATCCCCGCTCCCATAGCGCTGGGATGTGGCCTTGAGCTCTTTCAGGTGCGTGACCAGCAGCTGGCTCAGTCGGGATTGCACGCCATCCATGCAGCACTCCTTGAACGGCCTCTCTTGCTATAGCGGTTGCCGTCTTGGTCGGCATCGGCGTTGCAATCACTCAATCGTCTGATTGCGTTGATGGCTGGGTTTTCATCGTTCGGGGTGCTGGAAACCTTTATGCAAGCCATCCTTGATGGGTTGAAAGGCCCTGACCGCTTCACTCCTGCCCGGGACCGGAGCCTTTCTGTACTCTGAAGGTGGATTTTGTGTTCTGGAAATGATTGCCAGAGGCCTGGGCCGTTGTGATCAGAGCGTTGAATCTTTTGACCAGAGCGAACTTGGTTGTGGGTTGAAGGTTCTCGCTGGACCGACCTTGTTTTGGATGGTTTATCTGAACTTTACTGATGGTTGCTGAACATTAATATTCTTTTGGTCTGTGTCTCTGCCTCTTGTCGCCAGGAATGCAAGCTTTTCTCTTGCCATCGTTCCTGTTATTTTTTATCTTGATCAATCATTTGGGGGTCGTTGGTTGATGCCAGGTCTTGCAGTCTAGTTAAATCAGACAGGTGAAAGAAATGCGCTTGCCTTTTGGCGCATTGGTTTGACTGATTCGCGCGAAAAGGCTTTGCGAATGAGTTGTTCAAGCTTGGAGTCTGCCTGTCAAGCGTGATGTCCGAGGGGTAATTTCAGTTCTGCTTGCCAATCTTCCAGGGGTCTCTCCCAGCCTTCCTCTAACTTATGGCTGACGACGAGTTCAGCATCGAGACCCATCTGGAACCCCCGTGCCAGAGCACGCAGCAGTGGCTCAAGGGGTTCATTGTTTTGGAGCGTACTGAGCATGGCGCCAAAGATCAGCATCACGGCAAGGGGTGAGC
>WTGE01000120.1 GCA_011525445.1 Synechococcus sp. CO36386bin_37 | reverse complement strand
GGGAACTCAAGCGGCAACCCCCCACCATCAATCGATCCTGATCATCAAGCTCTGCGGATATGGGAGCAAGATTGCGCTTTGGGCTGACGGAATCACAGCCTGTCTCATAGGGGGTGGCCATGGTGTCGTCACTGGAAAGGCAGTAGAGGCAATGTAAGAACTAATGCCCCTCGACCCCTGACCTCGAAACTGATTCGACTCGACCAAACCCACGCTCATGCCTGCGCCGAACTGGATGCAAGAGCGCTGAATGGGTTATGGAGTGCAGATCTGTGGGAGCGTGAGCTTTCAAACCCCAATCGAATCTGTGTGGGAATTGGAGGAAGAAATCAGCCTTTGTCGGCATTGGCTTCGGGTTGGCTGGTGCTGGACGAATTGCAGATCACAGCTTTAGCCGTTGGACCAGAGCATCGCCGCCGCGGGCTGGGACGCGCAGTTCTGAAACAGTTGCTCATGGATGCAATCGAGGCGGGAGCACGGCTTGCAATCCTCGAAGTTGCCAGAGACAACCTTCCAGCACGGACTTTGTATGCCGAATTTGGCTTTCAGACGGTGGGATATCGCAGCCGTTACTACAGCAATGGTCAGGATGCCTTAATTCAGACGCTCCCATTGCAGACATAAATAAACTGAATGAACTGAATGAAGCCAGTATTCAGTAGGGATATCCACACTGTTCATACAGAAAGCCGCTCTATGTTTTGGCATTGATTAACACTTTTGCAACAGCCCACGCCAAATGGGAACTGGGAAATCGCTAGATGTCCAGAATGATCACAACACCTCGTTATCCCTGATAGCTTGGTTGAACCACATACGGCCCTCACAATGTTCGAGCGGTTTACCGAGAAGGCCATCAAGGTGATCATGTTGGCCCAGGAAGAGGCGAGACGCCTTGGTCATAACTTTGTTGGAACCGAGCAGATCTTGCTGGGTTTGATCGGTGAAGGAACTGGCGTTGCAGCCAAAGTCCTTAAGTCAATGGGAGTCAACCTGAAGGATGCCAGGGTTGAGGTCGAAAAGATCATCGGGCGTGGTTCAGGCTTTGTCGCGGTTGAAATTCCATTCACCCCAAGGGCCAAACGCGTTCTCGAACTCTCTCTGGAAGAAGCCAGGCAGCTCGGTCACAATTACATCGGAACGGAACATCTTCTTCTGGGGCTCATTCGAGAAGGTGAAGGTGTAGCAGCTCGGGTACTCGAGAATCTGGGAGTCGACCTGGCCAAAGTTCGTACCCAGGTGATTCGCATGCTCGGCGAGACCGCCGAAGTGGGTGCTGGAGGTGGTGGTGGATCCAAAGGATCAACGAAAACTCCAACCCTTGATGAATTCGGAACCAACCTCACCCAATTAGCAACGGAAGCCAAGCTGGATCCCGTCGTGGGTCGGCATAAAGAAATTGATCGTGTCATTCAGATTCTCGGACGTCGCACAAAGAACAATCCGGTCCTGATCGGCGAGCCAGGAGTTGGCAAGACAGCGATTGCCGAGGGTCTTGCTCAACGCATCCAACAGGGTGACATCCCTGACATCCTCGAGGAGAAACGTGTCCTGACACTGGACATCGGTTTGCTCGTAGCGGGAACCAAATACCGAGGTGAATTTGAAGAGCGTCTCAAAAAGATCATGGAGGAGATCAAGGCCGCCGGCAATGTGATCCTGGTCATTGATGAGGTTCACACTCTCATTGGGGCTGGAGCTGCCGAAGGTGCTATTGATGCTGCCAACATTCTCAAACCTGCTCTGGCTCGCGGAGAACTCCAGTGCATCGGCGCGACCACTCTTGACGAATATCGCAAGCACATCGAGCGTGATGCAGCTTTGGAACGTCGTTTCCAGCCCGTCACTGTTGGAGAACCTTCGATAGCTGACACCATCGAAATCTTGAAGGGTCTGCGAGAACGCTATGAACAGCACCACCGTCTGAAAATCACAGATGCAGCTCTTGACGCGGCCGCCACATTGGGTGATCGCTATATCTCAGACCGCTTCTTGCCTGATAAAGCAATCGACTTGATTGATGAAGCGGGCAGCAGAGTTCGTCTCCTCAATTCAAAACTTCCTCCAGCTGCCAAAGAAGTGGAC
>WTGE01000440.1 GCA_011525445.1 Synechococcus sp. CO36386bin_37 | reverse complement strand
CCACGTTGCTGTTGGAAGTGCAGGTGGAAGGCGCTGCTGATGAAGCGGCAGCCCAGGCCATTGCTCGCACGGTGTGTGGCTCCTCGCTGGTGAAGACCGCCGTGCATGGCCGCGATCCCAATTGGGGCCGCATCGTTGCGGCTGCTGGCCGCGCTGGGGTGCCAATGGATCCTGATGCTGTAGCCCTTTGGCTCGGAGAGCATCAGCTCATGGCAGCAGGGCAGCCCTTGGCGTTTGATCGCGCAGCGGCCAGCACCTACATGCGTGAGCGGGCGGCGGGCACGTATTTGGTGGATGACACGGTCGTGATTCGCCTGGTGGTTGGTCAGGGCTCAGGCAAGGCAACGGCCTGGGGATGTGATCTCTCTGATCAATACGTGCGCATCAACGCCGACTACACCACCTGATGGCTGTCCAGAAGAGATTGCTTCTTGATTGTTGCTCCAGCTTGTTCAAGCGCTGTCTGCGTCATGTGCTGACTTTCGTGTATGCCCCAAGGCGACTTTGCCCAGAATCCGTTGAGCGGTCGTTAACCACGCTTGTTGAGATGCCTGATGGCCAGCATCGGGTGGTGAACGTGAAAAATGGCCGTTTATTTACCGAGCTCTGTTTCAACGTCAGTGTCATTAAAGGGCGCTCTTTGCTTGCCTCTGTCTCTCATAATTTTTCTGGGGAAGCTTTTTACGACTCAGTCAAAAATAAATATGGTCTAATTAATCGCCTGCCTCGGCGTGTTGATGAAACAGTTGTTAGCTTGGTGACTGGCGGGGGCGGTAATTATAATTATTACCATTGGCTATTTGATGTTATTCCAAGGGTCTTTGTGCTTGAGGAGTCCCTGGTTGTTGACAGTAGTTTCAAGCTCTTGGTCCCCGATAATCACTTGCCTTTTCAAGTGGATTCGTTGTCCCGACTGGGCTTTCACGCTGAAGATGTTCTATCCAGTCGAGACTATTCTCATTGTGTTGCCAAGCGATTAATTGCCATCTCACATCCCAAGGCTGGCTCAAGAAACCAGTCTGGAAGGGTCAGTGCATGGATCTGCGAGCGATTGAGGGATGCCTTCATGTCACCAGAGCAGAAAAATGCCTCTGGCAATGATCGCCTAAGGCTTTACATCTCAAGAGGCGATAATACGAATCAAAGGGTTTTAGTGAATGAATCAGAATTGCTGAATCGGCTTGCAAGCCGAGGATTTCAGTCTGTAGAGCTTTCAAAATTGAGTTTTGACGAGCAGGTTGATCTTTTTGCCCGTGCAGAGGCCGTGATTGGCGTTCATGGCGCGGGTTTATCGAATCTTGTCTTTGCGCCTCCAGGATGTCTTGTAATCGAGATTGCTGGCCAAAGTTATTGCCCGACCATGTTTGAGGAAATTGCTGCTCACCGTTGTCACAAGTACTCCAGATTGCTCTGTGAGCAAGTTGAGAATGGGTGGCCGGAAAATAGTAAGAAAGACATTCGCTTGGATAATGAACAGCTCGTGTCTCTTGTCGGCTCTGTGGATGACTACCTGTCTGTGTAGATGCACGAGTTGGCTGAGCCTTGAGTGAGATGGATCGCGATTTGGTGATTCATCAACACTTGGCGATCCCCGCCGCTGAGCTGCAATGGCGCTTCACGCGCTCTTCCGGCCCAGGCGGGCAGAACGTCAACAAGTTGGAAACGGCTGTCGAGCTGCTGTTTGACCTGCAGGCTTCCGCGGTCTTGGGAGAGGTTCGTCGTCAGCGCCTGCAAGAGCGTTTGGGCCCCAAGCTCAGTGGTGGGGTGTTGCGGGTCGTGGCCGCTGAGCATCGCTCCCAATGGCGTAACCGGCAGTTGGCCCTTGAGCGGCTGGCGCAGTTGTTGCGTGAAGGCTTGAAGCCGCCGCCGAAGCCACGCCGCGCCACCAAGCCCACGCGCGGTTCGCAGCGTCGCCGCTTGGATGCCAAGAAACAGCGCGGTCAGCTCAAGCAGCAGCGTCAACGCCGCCACCACAGCGACGACTGAGGCTCTGTCAGCACAACAGCAGCAGCACCTTGCGTTTGAGTTTTTGCTGCTTACTCTCTGCGAAAAAAGTGTTCGTAACTGTTTTTGGCCAGAAAGGCG
>WTGE01000165.1 GCA_011525445.1 Synechococcus sp. CO36386bin_37 | reverse complement strand
GGGCTGGCCAGGCGCTGACGGCGCTGGTGCTGGCGGTGGCCTCGATCGGAGCCGGATTATTGGCGTGCGCTGTTGGATACGGACTGGGGACCCATGCCTGAAACCAAACCAAGCCTGCAACTGGAATTGCAGGAGCTGCTGCTTGTCGGTCTGGGCGCTGTCCCCGGAGCGCTCCTGCGCTGGCAGGTGGCCCTGCATCTGGGGGATCAGAACCTGCTGGTGAATGTGCTGGGGGCTGCCCTGTTGGGCTTGCTGGCTGGGCTGCCGGCGGCGCCACGGCGTCAGTTGCTGCTGGGCATTGGCTTCTGCGGTTCCGTCACCACCTTCAGCAGTTGGATGCTGGCGGCCATGAAGCACCTCAGTGCTGGGGATTGGGCTGCCGCATTGGGCTTGATCGGGCTGACCCTCGGCCTGGGGCTGGGTGCCGCAGCCCTTGGGTTCAGCCTGGGGCGTTTCCTTCGTTCTCGCAAACATCTGTAATCGAATGGACCGCAACCTTTTTCAGATTTATCTTTCCGATGCAGATGAATCGCTGCCGCCTCCTCTTAGGAAAATGCAGGATCTACATTTAGAAGTGTTTAAGAACTATAAATATTCTTTTTATGGGTTGCGCGAATTAAGGTCTTTCATACAAAGATTTTTTGCGCCTCCTGTATTGGAGGCATATGATTCATTGCGGCCATATGCTTATAAGGCTGATTTAGGGAGATATTGCCTGGTTTATTATTATGGAGGTTGGTATTCTGATATTACTCTTAAGCCTTTAATGATTTGCAATCCAGATGAGAATGCATCGTTGATTTACTTCTATGATCATGGTAATGGCGCTTCTCAAGCTCTTCATGGATGCCAAAATGGCTTGTTTTACGCGAGTAGAAAACATCCAGTCCTGGCCGACGCTATAGATCAAATCATCAAGAATTGCAAAAGTAAATATTATGGACCCAATCCGCTGTCTCCTACGGGTCCAAATCTTTTTGGAAATAAAATTGTCAATTATTCGCCATCCTCAGGTGTTTACTTTGGTTATTTTCGCCCTTTGACGCCTGATTTCAAGAAGCTAAACCGTGCATATGTTGGGCCTTCTGGGGATATCGTTGCTCTGCATAAAACTGCTTGGTCTCCTAACAGCTTTAATGGTTCTTTGGAGTCCTTTGGGGCGAAAGGTGTAAACAATTACCTCACTATGTGGTTGCACCGTCAGGTTTACGTCTGATTCAAAATTGCTTTTTTATGTCAATCACACGACGCAATTTGCCCATAACACTGGGATCCAGCGCTGTGTGCGATTAACAGCCCGAGCCCTGGTCGATCTGGGCATTCCCCTTCGGCCGGTCTGTTGGTGTCCTGATCAAGGATTTGTGTTGCCGACTTTCGACCAGCTTTGTCATTTGGAGCGTTGGAATGGCCCATCTGCCGACAGTTGGACCATGGACCTTCAGCTGCCAATGAATCCTGCCTGGCTGCTTGTGGTGGAGTTGGTGCGTGGAGCAGGCAACCCGACGCCGCAACGTTTGCAGGAGGCCGCGAAGGCGTGGGGACTCAAGGTGGCCTGGGTGTTCCATGACGCAATTCCCGTCCGCCTGGCTCACCTGTATGGAGGGGAGCAATCTTTGGCGGCTCGAAATCACGCCGCCTACATGCGTGGTTTATCGCTTGCTGATCGGGTGCTCGCCAATTCCCACACCACCGCTCAGCATCTGCGCAGCTTCCTCGCCGAGGAACAGTTGCCGTCCATCAATGTTCAGGCCCTGCCACTTGCCCAGGCTTTCCCTGGAGCAAGGCCGAGGCACTCACAGGAAACTCCGCAGTTTGGGACGCCATTGCGCCTGTTGTGTGTGGGCTCACTGGAAGAGCGCAAAAACCATCACACGCTTCTGAAGGCCTTGGCCTGGCTGTTGGCATTTGTCGAAGGATCAATCGATTTGCGCATCGTTGGTTGGGCCAATGACCCTGTGATCGCGGCGTTGGTGGAGCGTGCGATCTCCCTGGGGCTTCCTGTTGCCTGGATCCAAGATGCCGACGATGATCGCCTCAATCAGCTCTATGCCTGGGCGCAGTTCACGGTCTACCCCTCCATCGAAGAGG
>WTGE01000022.1 GCA_011525445.1 Synechococcus sp. CO36386bin_37 | reverse complement strand
ACCGAGCTGCTGCTGGAGAAGGGATATGAAGTTCACGGAATCAAGCGAAGGGCCAGCAGTTTCAACACAACAAGGATTGATCACCTCTATCAGGATCCCCATGAATCCGATCCTCGTCTGATCCTTCATTACGGCGATCTGACCGACAGCACCAATCTGATTCGGATTATTCAGCAAGTTCAGCCGGATGAGATCTACAACCTTGGTGCACAAAGCCATGTTGCGGTCAGTTTTGAAGCACCGGAGTACACGGCCAACAGTGATGCTCTCGGAACGCTTCGCATTCTTGAAGCAGTCAGGATCCTTGGGCTGACAGATAAGACTCGGATTTATCAAGCCAGCACCAGTGAGCTCTACGGCCTGGTGCAGGAGATTCCTCAAAAAGAATCAACCCCTTTCTACCCGCGGAGTCCCTACGGCGTCGCCAAGCTGTATGCCTACTGGATCACGGTGAATTATCGAGAGTCCTACGGCATGTATGCCTGCAATGGTGTGCTTTTCAATCATGAAAGCCCCAGGCGTGGTGAAACATTTGTGACCCGAAAGATCACCCGTGGTCTCTGCCGGATTGATGCGGGGTTGGAGGATTGTCTGTACATGGGAAATATGGACTCGAAGCGGGATTGGGGACATGCCCGTGATTACGTTGAGATGCAGTGGCGGATGCTGCAGCAAGACGCCCCCGAGGACTTCGTGATTGCGACCGGGCGACAGGAAACCGTGCGTCGCTTCATTGAATTAACGGCAACCAAGGTCGGCTGGAGTGGGATTCGCTGGGAGGGTGAGGGTCTTGAGGAGGTCGGGCGTCGCGTCGACACCGGTGATGTTGTCGTGCGCATTGATCCGCGTTATTTCCGCCCGGCAGAAGTCGATACCCTCCTTGGTGATCCAACAAAGGCGAGAGAGAAGCTGGGCTGGACTCCCACCACAACCCTGGAAGAGCTTGTTCAGGAGATGGTGGACACTGATTTGGATGAAGCGCGTAAAGAGGCCTTGCTCAAGCGTGAGGGATTCAACGTGGTGGGAGCTCGCGAATGAGCCTGCTTCAGAGAAGTGATTGTTGCGCGGTGTTTGGTGCCCGCGGCATGGCAGGGAGTGCCATTGCCAGAGCCTTGAAGCGCCATGGATACGAGCGTCAGTTGCTTCCTTCGCACCAGGACCTGGATTGTCTGGATCGTGATGCTGTTGAGCGGTGGATGCAACAGCATCGCCCTGATGTCGTGGTGCTGGCTGCTGCAAAAGTTGGCGGTATTCAGGCCAACAGTGAGAACCCAGCAGACTTTCTGCTCGACAATCTCAAAATTCAGACCCATGTGATCGAAGCTGCCTGGCAGTACGGGGTGCGCCGTCTTCTGTTTCTGGGCAGCAGTTGCATTTACCCCAAATACGCGCCACAGCCGATCCGGGAAGAAGCGCTTCTCACCGGTTCACTCGAGCCGACCAATGAGTGGTACGCCATCGCCAAGATCAGCGGCATCAAACTCTGTGAGGCTTTGCGGCGTCAGCACGGCTTTGATGCGATCAGCCTGATGCCCACCAATCTTTATGGGACAGGCGACAACTATCACGCCACCAACAGCCATGTGCTGCCCGCCCTGTTGCGTCGCTTTCATGAAGCGCACCAGCGTGGCGATGCCTCTGTCACCTGCTGGGGCAGCGGTTCACCACTGAGAGAGTTTCTGCATGCTGATGACCTGGGCGAAGCGTGTGTGTTCGCCCTGCAGCGTTGGAGTGCGCTTGCAGAGAATGCGCCCTGTGACGATGCAGGCCAGCCCTTGGCCTTCCTGAATGTCGGCACCGGAGTCGATCTCAGCATCCGTCAACTTGCTGAGACGATTGCTGAAGTCGTTGGATTCCAGGGGCAGATCGAGTGGGACACCACCAAGCCGGATGGCACCCCGAAAAAGCAACTGGATGTCAGCCGTCTGCAGGCGATGGGCTGGAAAGCCTCCATTCCCCTGGCGGATGGGCTTCCATTGGCCTATTCGGATTTTCAAGCTGCTCTTGCCGAGGAACGGCTGCGCCGCTGAACTGCCATCCTGATCAGCCTGAGCAACCGCAGGCGTGATGGCGTTCGACCCCAGCATCCATGC
>WTGE01000434.1 GCA_011525445.1 Synechococcus sp. CO36386bin_37 | reverse complement strand
GGCGGGTCAACCTCAGCCTTCAGGTGAGCTGGGATCTGATCAACCCTGCCCGCGTCCCTCAGATCGCAGCTGCACGGGATCAGTTCGAGCAGGCAAGAGATGGATATCTCATTGCGTTGAGGGATTTGCGACTTCAGGCGGCAACGGCGTATTTCGATCTTCAGCAAGCCGATGAAGGGGTGCGGATCGGTCAGGCGTCGGTCAAGGCCTCTTTGGTGAGTCTTCGCGATGCACGGGCCCGGTACAACGCAGGCGTGAACACGAAGCTGGAGGTCCTGGAGGCGGAAACCCAGTTGGCTCGTGACCGCAACATTCTCACGACCAATCTCGGTGATCAGGATCTCGAGCGGCGAAACCTTGCTGCGGTGCTCGACCTCCCCCAGGATGTCACCCCGACAGCTGCTACACCTGCGCGACCGCTGGGCCTGTGGGAGCCGTCATTGCAGGAAAGCATCATTGCTGCCTACAACTACCGAGAGGAACTGGATCGACTAATCCTTGATATCTCGGTTCAGAACAGTCAAGCCAACGCTGCTCTGGCCGCTGTCCAGCCTGTGCTCAGTTTTGTTAACTCCACCACAACGTCCCGCACGGAAGGTCAAAGCAATCAGCCAACGCGGAGTGACATTGATATGGGTGATTTCCGTTATGGCGTGCAGAACAGCACGGCTCTGACGGCGACATGGCGTCTGTTTGACGGCGGCCGTGCGCGTGCCAACTACCGCCGTTCCAAACAGGCCGCTGAGGAGAGTGCTTTCGATTTTGCCGATACCCGTGATCGCATCCGACTGCAGGTTGAGCAAAGCTTCTACGGACTTCGAAAGGCTATCCAGGCGATCGAGACCACTTCCAGCGAGGTCCTTTCATCGCGTGAATCTCTGCGTTTGTCGGAGCTGAGGGTTCAGGCGGGCGTCAGTACCCAGCGAGAGGTGGTCAACAACCAGCGTGATCTCACCCAAGCACAGCTGAAATATGCCCAGGCAATTAACCAATACAACACCAGCCTGGCTCAGCTGCAGCGCCGTACAGGTCTGGATGCCCTAGTTGGTTGCAACGCAGTGTCACTGCCCGCCACCAAGCCGGAACCCGATCAACAACAGATTCCGATTGAGCCAACCCCGTTGAAGACGGCCTGTCCCTCCATCGCCTCCACTGGATCAACGGGGACCGCGGTGGATCAGACTGAGAGCAGTCCTGTTCAGCCTCTGTGGTGACGTTGGTGCTCAGTGACGATCAACTGAGCTCCGTTCATCTGTTGCTGGATCGCATTCGTGCACGTCAGCTCCAGGATTTTGGCCAGATCGGGTCTGATGTGAAGCCGGATGGTTCTCTGATCACCGACTGCGACCGCTGGAGTGATGCCGCTCTCGTGGAGGGCTTGGCCAGCATTGCTCCTGGGGAGGGCGTCCTCAGTGAGGAAGGATCCAAAACGGTCCCGGAGACCCGGGCCTATTGGGTGGTGGATCCCCTTGATGGAACCACCAATTTTGCGGCGGGCATTCCCTACTGGGCGATTTCCGTGGCGCGCTTTGTGGACGGGCGGCCCAGTGAGGTGTTCCTTGATGTGCCCGCACTGTCGCAGCGGTTTGTTGCCTTGCGTGGTCGTGGGGCAACACGCAACGGTGAACAGCTGACCGCGGAGACGCGTACGACGGCAACAAGCGCATGCGTCTCACTTTGCAGTCGTTCGATTCGCGTGTTGCAACGCAAACCTGATCAGCGTTTTCCCGGAAAGATTCGTCTGCTGGGTGTCGCCAGCCTCAATCTGGTGAGCGTGGCGATGGGGCAGACCATGGCGGCTTTGGAGGCCACTCCCAAGATCTGGGATCTGGCGGCGGCTTGGTTGGTGCTCGATGAACTGGGTTGTCCGATTCGCTGGTTGGATGTGGATCCTGCTCGGCTGTCTCCAGGACAGGATGTTGCGGAACTGGGTTTCCCCATGCTTGCGGCCGGTTCATGGGCCCATCTGGCGCGTTTGCTTCCTTGGGGAGAGGCTTTGGTGCAGCACTGAAGCGTGTCTGTTGCGACAGCGTGGGATGAGGTGTTATGGTTTTGTCTTGCGCGGGAGCCGAGAGGCTGCTGTGCAAGCCGAAGC
>WTGE01000270.1 GCA_011525445.1 Synechococcus sp. CO36386bin_37 | reverse complement strand
CTGCCTCACTGCACCAGAAGCCTTCCCCCTACAGTTTTGTAGGGGGAAGGCTTCTGGTGCAGTGAGGCAGTCGCCGGACCAGACCCTTGTGCAAGGGAAGGCTTGTACCGACAACAGTTGACCCCAATGGGCTGAAGCGCTTGAGCAAAGCTAAGCCGGGTCTGACAAGCAGTGGCAGCTGATCTGCCGATCACGCAAGAGTTCGTCACCTTGCAGCTGCATGGCCAACAGAGTCGCCGACCAAAGCCACTGCCCAGTAGAAGCAGCAAAGGAGGGGAAGCCCCTACCCGCCAGAAGAGCAATTCCGGGTCACACCGTCCTGGTCACCAATCGCAACACCAGGGGCATGCCCCACCCGACCGACGATAGGGTGTGAAAATAAATTTTCTTGGAATTTCGCCAGGGTGACAGAGCAAACCAACCAGATCCCCACTGTTCAAGAGCTGCAAGATTCAATTGATGAACTATCTGCTTATCGCGAGCGCCTCTATAACGATGTCATCGGACTAGGCAAAAAGCTCCGACTTTCCCAAAAGAAGATCGACGCAACCATAAGCGAACACCCCGAGCTTACCAGAATAGATGAGATTCTTGACCAGCTCAAACAACAACGCGACTCACAAGCCAAAGACTCATGAACAGCATGGCCACTCCACCGCGAACAATGGCGGCTTTCCTGGAGGCCAGTAAAGGCACATGGATGATTAGGCGCGTCGTTCATCACCACGACAGCCAAGATGACGAATCCGGCGACTCAAATCTCATCATCGAGCCTTTCGAAAACAGTGATCCTGCCGTAGAGAAAGTATGCCAGGCACTAAATGTTGACCTTCAAGACACTGCTGGGGGTGCAAGATTCTGGTGGGAAGGCAATTTAATGAAAGAGACTCGAAATGATGACTATGCAGCGGTTGTCGTCAACGCACCCAACCCTCAAGACCCCAGCACAGGCTTTCTGCTTCGCGATATTGGATATGTCGAGAAAAAAGCTGTTGTCAGCACTTACACGTTTGCTGAGGATGGCATTTTAACGATCAAGACTCGCTACGACACCAATGTCGGCATCGAACGCTGCTGGTTTGTCAATGATCAGATCAGAATGCGTGTGAGTTCAGTGCAGTTCCTTAACGGAGTTGCAATGACAACCTATTGCACGGAATTCCGTTGCCCCAGCGAAGCTGACATTGCTGCAATATCAGCTTCTGCCAGAGCTCAGGCGGATTCAACATCATCCGACGTTCCGGAGCTAAATCATGTTTGATCCCTTTCTCAAGGAACTTCATCAGAGCATCTCTGACAGGGGAGGAACGCCCATTGAGGTCCCTAGCGGCCTAGAAGAATGCCATTCAGCCAAAGGAAACAGCGTGATCCGCAGCTGGCTTTGGCAAGTACCAGGCTTTCGTCGTTGGCGTGTCACCAGGCTTGATGCAGGAGATAGTCTCCAGGTTCTGAACTCGGTCGCCTATCCCGACCATGACTTTGACCATCCCCTCATGGGTGTTGATCTTCTCTGGTTTGGAGCGCGGCAGAAACTGGTGGCGGTGCTGGACTTTCAACCCCTGATTCAGGATTCCGACTACCTTGACCGGTATTTTGACGGTCTAAAGGATCTGAACGCACAATTCCCCGATCTCAACGGGGAGGAAACCATGCGTTCCTTCGACCCAAATCAATACTTCTCCTCATGGCTATTATTTTGTCGTGGAGGCGCAGATCAAGCTGACTCCTCTCTCCCATCTGCCTTCAGCGCCTTCCTTAAGGCTTATTGGAAGCTTCACGATGACGCATGCGAGGGCAAGGCCTCCATTCCTCGCGATGAAGTCAAGCGACTGCAGGAAAATTACGACGTTTACAGCGCAGAGCGAGATCCGGCCCACGGTCTATTCACCAGTCATTTTGGTAAAGAGTGGTCTGATCGATTCCTACACGAATTTTTATTCCCCGCCTCTGCAAATCAATGAGCTCTGACCGCCATTCCAGCCTCGAGCCCCTAACCATCGATGGCTGCCGCTGGCAGCCCTTTTTGGATCACGCCTGCACATCTCTACAGCGCTACCAACTCGAGCCATACCCCATCGCTCCAGAGTTTTTGCTGCAAA
>WTGE01000392.1 GCA_011525445.1 Synechococcus sp. CO36386bin_37 | reverse complement strand
TTCTCCAAAGCCGATGTCATCGTCATTGCGTTGCAGTTCCATCACACCCTCTACCTTGAGTGAAGTACGTCCTGCGATCTGCGGGCGGATCATTGCGCACGATCCATCGCGGTAGTCCCTGGCCACTCGGCAGCACGATCACACCTCGAGGTGTGAACTTCTCCGTTGCAGCTCCAACGGCCAATCGCATTGAACTCCTCATTTTTCCCGATGCTGATGCTCGATCACCCGATCAGGTGATCGAATTGACGGAGCGGAATCGCTCAGCAAATTATTGGCATGTCGAGGTCGAAAACCTTGAGGCCGGATGCTGTTACGGCTATCGGGTCTTTGGTCCAATCGAACCCGGAGGTCATGGTTTTCGACCAGCCAAGGTTCTGATTGACCCTTGCGCACGCGCCATTGATGGTTGGAGGACCTACCAGCGAGCGGCAGCCACCGGTGCATCACCCAATACGGACAAGTCCTTGAAATCAGTGGTCTGCGAGCGAGATCTATTCGATTTCACAGCTCATCCCAGACCTCGCCACAGCTGGCAAAAGACAGTCATCTATGAACTCCATGTTGGAGGATTCACTCGACGCCCTGACAGCGGAGTCAGCCCAGACCGGAGGGGCACCTACTTGGGTGTCATTGACAAGATTCCCTATCTCAAGGCAATCGGGGTGACAGCGATTGAACTACTGCCAATCCAAGCCTTCGATCCCAACGATGCCCCCCCTGGACGTGACAACGTCTGGGGCTATAGCCCGCTGAGTTGGTTTACCCCCCATCACGAGTACGTGGTAGGAGCGGATCCTCAGTTGGCTCGAAATCAGGTCCGTGAATTGGTGGCGGCTTGCCACGACGCAGGAATCGAAGTGCTTTTGGATGTTGTTTATAACCACACGACGGAAGGAAATCGCAACGGTCCCACCTTGAGCTGGCGGGGATTTGCGGACCGAAACTACTACCACCAAAGCGAAACTGGTGAATACATGGATGTAAGTGGTTGTGGTAACAGCATTGCCGCAAACAACCCACTTTCCAGACAACTCATCATCGAATCTTTAAGCTGCTGGGCCAATGAGCTCGGCATCGATGGGTTTCGTTTTGATTTGGGGATCGCCCTCAGCCGTGGGGAAAAACTGAAACCTCTTGACCGGCCTCCGCTGTTCGAAGAGATGGAGGCAGATCCGCGGCTGAGTGAACTCAAACTGGTCAGCGAACCCTGGGATTGTGGAGGGCTCTACAGACTGAGCGATTTTCCAGCCCAACGCATCGGCACCTGGAACGGCCATTTCCGGGATGCATTACGCAGTTTTTGGAAAGGGGATGAGGGCAGCACCTGGGCGCTCGGACAACGGTTGCGAGGCAGCCCGGACTTGTACGGCGGCAAACCGGCCAGCCTGGGGCGTTCGGTGAATCTCATCACAGCACACGACGGGTTCAGCCTCTTGGACCTGGTGAGCTTCAACAACAAACACAACCTCGCCAATGGGGAAAACAATCGGGACGGAGAAAACCACAACACCAGCTGGAACCATGGTGTGGAGGGTCCAACCAGCGATCGGGCCGTGAACGCCCTGCGACAGCGCCAACAACGCAATCTGCTCAGCACGTTGCTGCTCAGTCGTGGAGTCCCGATGCTGCTGATGGGAGATGAAGTGGGGCGCAGCCAAGGAGGTAACAACAACACCTGGTGCCAAAACAGCCCACTGAGCTGGATGATTTGGGGAGACGATCACTGCGATAACGAGTTGCAGACCTTCGTGAAGCGGTTGCTGCATGTCCGCAGTCAACTCGCGGTCTTGTTCAATCCGATTCGCCCTCACTGCGAAAAACCCCCCCTCCGATCCCAGAACGCGGAATTGTTATGGCGGCAATGGCATGGGGTTGAGCTCAAAAAACCGGACTGGGCCAATTGGTCGCACTGTCTTGCCATGAGTCTCCAACAAGGGAGTCAGGGCGCTGTGCTGTGGATGGGGTTTAACGCCTATTTCAAAGCCATGCACTTTGACCTGCCAGAAGCGACATCGCGTTGGTGTCGCCTGATCGATACGGCTCTACCACCAGGAGAGGACCTACCCGCGAACCTGGAAACTTGGATTCCCTCAGGCGTTCCTCTGGAGGCTCGAAGTCTTGTCGTGATGGTGACTCAAGACTACGCAGACCGTTTGCATTTTTGAAAAAGCGGGCGGCGGGAATCGAACCCGCATCATCAGCTTGGAAGGCTGAGGTTTTACCACTAAACTACGCCCGCATTGGTACAACCGAACCACGTTCCCCGCTAAGGGCAGTCGTTCGGATGCATGCTCAAGCATTATGACGGTCCGCGTGCCCCCCCGTTACAGAGTGACCTCTTCTGCAACTCACCTAGAGGGCTCCCGCAGCCGCCTCATGTTCTCTTACGGGCTTGGCGATGCTGGCACTGGTATAGCTGCCACACTGCTTGGGTTCTACCTTTTTCCCTTTTTAACCAGTCACGCAGGGCTGTCGGCTTTCATTGCCGGTAATTTGCTGTCGGTCATCAAAGTCTGGGACGGCATCAATGATCCACTGATCGGCTGGATGAGCGATCACACCCGGAGCAGGTGGGGGCCGAGACTTCCCTGGATGTTTGCAGCTGCACTCCCATTGGGCATCAGCTTGGCGGCGATGTGGTGGGTTCCAGAGGGAAACATCACACAACGCACGGTCTACTACGTCTTGATGGCGATCCTGCTGATGACCGCTTACACATGCGTGAATCTCCCCTATGCGACTCTCAGCACAGAACTCACCCTCACGACCGCCATTCGCACCCGTCTCAACGCAGCTCGTTTCACAGGATCCATCACTGCAGGAACCCTTGGGTTGCTTCTTGCCGTTCTTATGTTTCGCGAGGGTGGAGGAGGTAGTTATGCGTTGATGGGACGTATCAGTGGCGTAATCGCAGTCACAGCAACGTTGCTCTGCTGCTGGGGCCTCGCTCCCTATGCCAAAAAGGCGCAACGCCCAAGTGGCAATAAGGAGCCAGTGTTGCAACAACTTCGTCGCATTCGCTCAAATTCACGCTTCCTGATGGTGTTAGGGCTTTATTTGCTGCTTTGGTTTGGACTTCAACTCATGCAAGTTGTTGCTCTGATCTGGCTTGTACAGGTCATCCACATCCCTGCAAGTCTCGCCACATTGCTGTTGCTCGCCTTCAATCTTGCGGCCTTGGCCGGCCTTCAACTCTGGAGCATGCTCGCCAACCGCCATGGTCGAATCAGGGCTCTTGGCTGGGGAGGCAGCATCTGGATCGCAGCCTGTCTCCTCTCAATGATCATTTCGCCAGTTAAAGACAGTGGAAGCATGGCTTTGATTCCGGTTGTGATGTTGATCCTGCTGGTCGGATTGGGTGCTTCGACGGCATACCTGATTCCATGGTCCCTGCTTCCTGATGCCATCGATGCTGATCCCAGCCACCCTGCGGGTCTGTACACCGCCTGGATGGTCTTAGGTCAAAAAGTGATCATTGGCCTCAGCATGAGCGTTTTTGGCACCTTTCTGCAACTCGCTGGGTATGTCTCCACGAAAAATAGCGATGGTGCCTTGAACTTTGTTGAACAACCCCAGTCCGCTCTCATCTTCATTCGCCTCTGCATGGGTCTGATTCCAGCCGTTCTTGTGGTGATGGGGCTGGTGGTGATGAGACGCTGGCCTGATCGTGGCGCACACCTTCAATCCACCTGAACCCTTTCTCTGATCGACGCCTGATGAAGTCCCCTCGATGGCTGAACCGACTTGGCAGCAGCCTGCTGATCGGCGGACAAGCTGTCGCAGCTACAACCAAAGGCCGCATCAACACCATTGATCTCATTGATCAACTCCAGGAAGCAGGACCAGGAAGCTTTTTGATCGTGATCATTACGGCCTTGGCGGCTGGCACAGTATTCAACATTCAAATCACAGCGGAACTCAGCAAGATGGGAGCTGGATCCACCGTGGGGGGGGTCCTGGCCCTTGGCCTGGCCAGGGAAATTGCGCCCTTGCTCACGGCCACGCTGCTAACGGGTAAGGTCGCCACCGCTTATGCAGCTCAGCTGGGCACGATGAAAGTCACAGAACAGATCGATGCCATCACCATGCTGCGCACCGATCCTGTGGAGTATTTGGTGGTTCCGCGCCTGATCGCCATGGTGGTGATGGCACCAGTGCAATGCATGTTGTTTTTTGGTGTTGCAATCTGGAGCGCTCAACTCAGCAGCACCAGTCTTTACAGCATTCCTCCAGCTGTGTTTTGGACATCGGTCAGGACATGGCTCCTACCTGATGACCTTCCATTCATGTTGATCAAAGCTGTGGTCTTCGGGCTTCAAATTGGTGTGATCGCCTGCGGCTGGGGAATGACAACCAAAGGAGGTCCCAAGGAGGTGGGCACCAGCACAACCGGAGCTGTTGTCATGATCCTTGTGACCATCGCACTGATGGATGTTCTGCTCACGCAGGTTCTTTTCGGCTGATTGATTGTTCAAAACCATGCCAACTTCCCCAAAGACTGACAGCGTGATCATCAGCCCAAGCCCAAGGCTTCCGCTTTTGATCCTGCTATTCGGTGTTGCCCTTTTACCCCTGCCTTTGTGTCCCTGGCCAACGCTTGTGATGAGTGCGTTCAGTCTTTTTCTGCTGGTACAAACCTACAGCCTGAAGCTGGAATTCAGTGACGCTGAGCTGGTGGTGTGGCGTGGGCACAAAGAACTACGCCGTTTTCCTTACAACAGCTGGATTTCATGGCGCCTGTTCGCACCATGGCTTCCTGGATTGTTTTATTTCCGTGAAACCAAGAGCATCCACTTTTTGCCCATCCTCTTCAAGCCAGCGGAACTGAGACAACAACTCGAACAACGCCTAGGCCAACTTGAACGAGCGAAGTCCTAATCATGGTTTGAGACGTCAAGGCATCAACGAATGGTTCTACAGACAAAGCAATGCTTTCAACCCGTCATCGTCAAAGTTTCGCCCCCCCCAGCACACGATCAGCTGAAATGAGACAAGGACGAGCAGACCATGGCTGACGAAACCGATTTCACCCCTCAGGAGCCTTCTGGAGAAACAATCCAAGCCTCGTCGTCTGAGACAGTGAAAACTCAGGAAGACGACAAAGCTGGCTCATTAGCCCATGTTCGGTCCGGCAAGGACAACCCAACCACTCCAGGAGAGTCTGATGCGAGTGAATCCTTAATCAGCCTCGCCCTCGTTGACTTGCAAGTTCGTCGCGAAACCTTACAAAAGGAGATTGACAACCTCAACCAACGCAAACTGCAACTCGAGCAAGACATTGCCAGTAGCTTCGTTGGCCAATCCGATGCCGTCGCCAGGCGCGTCAAGGGATTTCAGGAATATCTGAGCGGTGCACTACAGGGCATGGCCCAATCGGTAGAGCAGTTGGAACTTGTGGCTCAACCGGTGGTCGTCAAGCCTTCACCTCTTGACCTACAAGTGACTGAAACCCAAAAGGGGCATACAGCCGAAGACAACACGCCAGCCGTCGCAGACACCTTCAGGCCTGATGAAGCGCTGATTCGTTCCAACCTTGAACGTTTTGTTGAACAACCTGACTTCTATGCAGATCCTTGGAAGCTTCGCCGCAGCCTTGATCACAGCGATGTTGGCTTGCTGGAAGATTGGTTTTTTAACCAGGGCGGACGAGGAGCCCAGTCCAGTCGCGGCAACCGGCCCCGCAATGTGCTTGTCAGCAGTGCCTTGATCGCCATTCTCAGCGATCTCTATGGCGATCAATTTCAAACCCTTGTTCTTGCAGGCCAACCGGAGCGACTCGGCGAATGGCGGCGAGGATTGCAAGATGCCCTTGGATTGGGTCGCGAAGACTTCGGCCCGAACAGTGGCATCGTGCTGTTTGAGCGTGGTGATGCCTTGGTGGAACGCGCTGATCGCCTGGAAGAGAGAGGAGAAGTTCCCCTCATTCTGATTGATGCAGGGGAGCGCGTAGTTGAGATTCCCGTGCTTCAGTTTCCGCTGTGGATGGCCTTTGCGGCTGGTCCAGGCGAAATCTACGACGAAGACGACGAGCTGCTCTGATGGGTTTTCTTTCTGTTCTGTTTGGCTACTTACTTGGATCAATCCCTAGCGGCTGGCTTGCAGGACGCTGGCTGAAGGGCATTGACTTGCGCGAACTTGGATCCGGTTCTACTGGGGCCACGAATGTCCTGAGACAAGTGGGTAAAGGTCCAGCTGCAGTGGTCTTTTTGCTCGATGTGGGCAAAGGGGCTTTCGCCGTCCTGCTTACGCGCGCTTCAGGACTTGGAGAGTGGATTCAAGTGCTCGCAGGTCTCAGTGCGCTCGCTGGCCACATCTGGCCGATCTGGCTGAAATTCAAAGGAGGGAAAGCGGTTGCCACAGGTTTTGGCATGTTTCTTGGCCTGGCCTGGCCAGTGGGACTGGCCTGTTTTGGCGTGTTTTTAGTGTCACTCGGGTGTTCGCGGATCGTATCCCTTTCCAGTGTGTTGGCAGCGGTGAGCTTGCCCCTGCTGATGATTCGTTTCTCAGGTACACCCGCCTATCTTTTGATCTCACTGGTTGCGATGGGCTTGGTGCTCTGGCGTCACCGCAGCAACCTGTCCAGAATTCTCGAGGGAAACGAACCCAAAATCGGCCAACAAGACTGAGTGGAAGCCTTCTTCACAAGTCACATAAGAAGCGATTCACTCCGCACGTTCATTGCTCGAGGTCAATACAGCAGGCAGCAAACGCTCCGTTGGGATCCTCAGCTTGGGTGATGGGCCGACCAATCACAAGCTGGGAAGCTCCGGCTGCAATTGCTGCTTTCGGAGTCATCACCCGCACCTGATCACCCACAGCACTTCCTCGAGGACGGATACCTGGTGTCACGAGTGCAAAGGGCTTATCAAACCGGGCTCTTAATGCCTCAACTTCCAACGGAGAACAAACACATCCCCCCACTCCAGCCATTGCGGCCAGATGAGCCAGGGTTGGTACCCGCTCAGCAATACCTTGCTCAATCGCCAACTCCTGTTGAAGCTTCTGCTCGTCCCAGCTGGTCAGCACTGTGACAGCAAGCAGCCTTGGCGGTGGGGAACCAACCGATGCAGCACCCGCATGTGCTCCAGCCTGAGCAGCCTTCAGAGCAGCGCTCCCCGCACAAGCATGAACGGTGATCAGCTCGGCTCCCAGTGCTGCAGCACGCTTGCATGCTCCTTCCATGGTCGCTGGAATATCGTGAAATTTGAGGTCGAGAAACACACGCAAACCCTGGTCCTGCAATCGCGGTACAACATCTGCTCCCGCCTGCAAGAACAACTCCAGACCCACTTTCACCCACCGCAAACCCTCCAGCGTGCGACCCAACTGCAAAGCCTGCTCTCGATCCATGCCATCGAGCGCCACGATGATCTGCTCAGCCGTGTGAGAGGAGAAGGAAACAGCCACAAACTTGAACAGCGCAAACCTCATCGTGCAATGCCGCGCGCAGCCGCTACTTCGATCCGTTCAGTATTCGTTCACGATCCAAGCAAAAGTTTGAACACAATGATTAACTGGAGATCAAGCCTCATGGCAGAAGCTGAAAAGCCATCGAGGCTGAATTCATCTTTCGATCTGCGATTATGACAGACAACTGAACAAAATTTGGTCCGCCAAAGAACAAGAAGTGAGCTGTTCACAATGCGCCTTCAGACCATCGAACAAACGACCACTTTCAGAATCACCCGGGGGTTGCAGTTCCTTACCATAATCATCTGATCAAGAGTGGCCGATTGCGTTAATCAATCGAGTTGTGAAAAGTCAAAAGAACCTGGTCATGACAGTCCCTTGGACAACGTGAGTTTCTTCGGTGAACACGACTCCTCCCTTCCTGTGCCATCGCCACAGAGAGCCTTCACTCGGAACAAGCTGCTATTCAGCAGTGTCGGCCCAAAAAATCCACAGGAGGGAGAGTCAATGATCATTCAACAAGGTTTTGCTTCTTGGAGGGGATCCATTTGACGAACCCAGCCGATGAAACGAAAAGTAAATCGCAAACAGAGTTGAGGACACTGCAGCGCGTGGCCTGAGAGCAGCAAGCGATTCTTCACCTCCGTAATCGCAACCAAGCTTGGAAGGCATAAGCCCTCATGATTCATACTCAAATCGCAATTTCAAACCAAATAGATGCGATTGCATGCAATCACTAAGCACTGTTCAAAGCGTACTAATTATTCTAGAATTTAAAAGAGATTCGATCAGTACAAAACAGGCCTGGCCTCACGCCTCCTACCCAAGACCTTACGCTCAACTACACCTTTTGTTTTTTGATAGTGAACCAGTCGATCATCCTCAATTGTATTCATACTCCAAACACCTGATTGACGATAGTCACGACCAAATGGAACAACCCAGGACTTACCGCTCCTCATAACATATATAAGAGATTCACGATCTTCGCTAACGCAAAAACGAACCTCTACTTCATTAAAAACACCAATATCACTACCAAATTCAGCTTCTTGGTAGTCACATTTCTGAGCACGTTCATATTCATCTTTAATCCCAGCACTCAGGGGTGAAAACGCTCCATTGCCCATCAACAATGCGAGGCATGTGCCAATCATGAAAAACAAAGAATTGCTATTTGGCATGTTTCAACGATTTCCACATGAGTTTGTCATAGCAACACATGAACAACAAGAAAAGCCTTTCAGTATTAACAACTCAGGCGACCAATCTTCTGAATGTCTTTTTGCCCAGCTGAAGCACTTTCCCTTCCAGTTCAGAGACCGAACAAAATTCCCTGTTGGGATCCATAATTTTCTCTCCATCCAAACGCGCTGCACCTCCCTTGATCTGTCGACGCGCTTCGCTGCTGCTGGCACAGATCCCTACAGCACTCATCAGGTAGAACGCTTTAGCGGGAAAATTCACTCCCGACAGTGACGCCTCCGGTACATCCGCAGCTGCATCACCTCCTCCACCCACCAACAAGGCGGCGTCTGCCTGAGCTTTCAACGCCAATTCCATCCCGTGGCGGCTTGCCGTGACCGCTAAAGCCATTGCCTTTTGCTTCTCGCGTGGATTGTCCGGTATCTCTTCCTTCTCAAGATCAGTCAGCAACACCAGATAGTCATGAATCGACGAATCTCCGACTTTCTCCAGTTTGGAGTACATCGATAGCGGATCTTCTTCAAGACCAACAGTGTTACCGAGGCTCTTACTCATCTTCTGAACTCCGTCCAATCCAACAAGAATCGGCATCAGCAAACCGAACTGCGTTGTTTGGCCAAAGTGCCGCTGTAAGTCGCGCCCCATCGCCACATTGAATTTCTGATCAGTTCCACCCAATTCCACATCGGCATCCACTGCCACAGAGTCATATCCCTGAAGAAGTGGATACAGAAATTCGTGCAAAACGATGGGAGTGCCACTCCCATAGCGCTTGGCGAAGTCGTCCTTGGCGAGCATTTGCCCGACAGTGGCTGTTCCGAGCAAGCCAATCACTTGTGGCAAGTCCAGCCTCCCTAACCACTCACTATTCCTACGCACCTCCAAACGCCCCGGAGTTTCAAAATCGAGCAACGCCCGTTCCTTGGGCTGGCCCTGCCCCAGTTGGCGCAGGTAGGTGGTGGCATTGGCTTCAACCTGCTCTGCCGTGAGCTGCACGCGTGTAGAGCTTTTGCCGGTTGGATCACCAATTCTGGCCGTGAAATCTCCGATGATTAGGACAGCTGTATGCCCTGCGTCCTGAAAAGCACGCAGCTTTCGGAACAAGATGCTGTGTCCGAGGTGAATATCACTTCCCGTTGGGTCAATGCCCAGCTTCACGCGTAAAGGACGGCCTGCAGCCTCAGCTGCGGCAAGACGAGCTGGTAAGGCCTGATCGATATGGTCAGACTCATGATTGGGAAACAAATCCACCATCCCCCTTTCCAGCCAGTTCGGCAGTGAAACGGAGTTGAGTGGCATCACGGAAGTGTTCTGTTTGCGACGGATCGTAATGCTCACTGCCCCTCGGACAGCTCAAGCTGGGTTTTCATCCTCTCCAAAGTCTGATTCATCTGGTCAAACATCTGTTCAGGTGTAATTCCGAACTGCCCGAGCTGTGTCCGCAGTTGTTCAACGGTGAGCTTGGCCTGAAAATCTTCCGAGAGCTCAAAGCGCTTCATGAAGACGCGATATCGCTCCATCAGCTCTTCCATCGTATCGATGAACTTCTTCTTACCCTCACGATCGAATTTTCCGTAATCCGATCCCAGCTGCATCAACTGCTGGTAGTCGCCAAACAGATGTTTGGCCTCCTCTTGCACGATTTCGGAATCGAAGAAGGCCATGACTCTGCGAAAGAAGAGTCATCATTTTGAACAATTCAACGGATCCCTCACAGTGCGGATCCACGACCTCCGGACAAAGCCAAGATGTGAAAAGTCTGAGAATGACGTGGATCTCACCCCCCAGATCCCCCAACTGCAAACTCGCAGTAGGCAGGGACACAGCCTTTTACGTAACAGCCGTACTGCCGTTGCCACTGCGGATCGCGTTTTATTGGCCAGCTGGATGGGTTGGTTTCAGGATCTGGGCCAACTTGTTGCTGCTTCCACAACAGAGGAAGAATGTCTTCAAAGACTTCACAACACAGGAGCCAATCTGTTGATCTGTACGGATCAACTTGAAGCCGGAAACGCACCCAGTTTGATTCGGCGTGCCAAACAAAACAATCCTGGTTTAAAAACTTTGCTCCTGGTGCAACGTCCAATCCTGCGCACCATCCTCCAAGCGATCGATGCGTCCTGTGATGGTTTATGCGCCCACCAGAATGTGGGGATGGGCGCAGTGACAACAGCTCTCACCGCGATCGAGGCCGATGGCTCTTACCACGATTCGATCATCGCCAATGTGCTCCATCACGGTCGACTCGGTCGCAAACCGTCCGGCTCCATGACGACAGACCTGACCATGAAAGAGGAAGATGTCCTTCGTGGACTGTGCCAAGGCATGAGCAACCAAGAGATTGCCGATGGCCTTGTTGTCTCCATCGACACCGTGAAATCCCACATCAGCAGCTTGTTGCGCAAACTGAATGCCGACAATCGCACCCAAGCGGTAGTTTTGGCTTTCCAAGAGGGGCTTGTCGACCTTCCGACCCAGGCCCCACGTTGGACCCCCTGACACCTGAGGCCTGGGCTCGGTATGGTCCTGGCCAAGAAGGATGACTCCCAAAGCAATGGCACGCCAGCACTGGCTAGACCCACTAGCACGCAAGCTATTGCAAGCCACGGGGGACCTACCTCCAGACCCAAAGCGAACCAGGACAACAACAGGATCAAAAACAGTTGCAAAATCAGCCTGGAGCCTGGATGTGAATCGAGCAACTCCTGAGCAATGGCGGGAATTACCAGGCTGCAGTGATGAG
>WTGE01000195.1 GCA_011525445.1 Synechococcus sp. CO36386bin_37 | reverse complement strand
TCTCAGAGTGACCCTCAGGATCAACGATTTCAAGAACCTTTTGGTTTGGCAGAACCTCGCTCACCGTGCCTCTCAGTTCAGAGACCTCAAAGCCATCCAGTTGTTCTTGACTGAATCCAGCGTGAGCCCGGTAGGGACAAACCAGAGCAGAAGCAAGCAATGTGCCAATCAGCAGCACCCGGCCTTGGAGTTGTTGTAGAGACTTCCGGCGCGACGTGCGAATCATGGATTGATATTCATTTGTTCAGAGACGGTAGCTCCCTATTTCGATGAGTCAAAATACACAGAGTTCAACGTGCGCAGCATGTCAAATCCATGGATGCGTCGAGTCGCGCTGAGCATCGGCTTCGCCCTGGTTGCCTCGGCGGCTCAACTTCCAGCCCGCGCCGAAAAAACCATTGAAATCAGCTTGAAAGATCGGTATCTCAAGCTTCTCGATTCCGGTGTTGTAGTGGCTCGCTATCCAGTGGCCATCGGAGCCCCGGAATCCCCCACCCCTCCAGGTGAGTTTGCAATCACCCGCATGGAAGAAGCCCCCGTCTACCACAAGAAAGGCAAGGTCATCGCTCCAGGTCCCAAGAATCCTGTGGGAGTGCGCTACATGGCCTACTTCCAGCGTGGTAACGGTGAATATGCCATCCATGGAACGGCATGGCCTAACTGGGTCAACCTCAGGGCTGCCGTGAGTCTGGGCTGTATTCGCATGTTGAACAAAGATGTCATCAGCTTGTTCAATCAGGTGGATGTTGGAACTCCAGTGGTTGTGACATCCAAATAAGTTATTTTCAAGTTATGCGTTTCAATCCACTCCTCTGCGTTGCTATCTCAGCCTGTTTTGCTGTCCCGGTTGAGGCTCAAAGCTCATCCAGTCGCGAGATGCCCGAGCAGCAGTTTCTAGATCAAGTGGAGGCGCCTGGTCACGTGCTGATCACAGCGCAGGGCTCTGAAGCGGTCGATGCTGAAGCAAGACGTCAAGGACTCAGTTTTCCAGCCATTGGATACTGGTCGCCAGACAATGTTTGCTTCAGCAAACCTCCCAAGGGTGATTGCAACGCACTCTTCAAACGTTGACCAACACTTCAACTCAGGCGATTGAAAGGGTTTGACGGAACATTGTCCTGATGCCTCAAATCGAGGCAACGAAGTAGTCGGTCAAGCAGCTTGTTACCCATGACAAGCAGGTCCAGACCACGACCCTTGTCAGCAGTTCCCGGGGAACGCAGAGTCCAAACCTGCCCCCAATACTGTGGGTTGATTAAAGGGGAGGCATTCCGACCTGAGTGAAAAGTCTTCAGCGATCGTTATCCATCATGTCTTCAGGCCCAGAGACCAGAGACAAAAGGCTGGGTGACTGAGCAAAGAATGGGTATGTATCCTCACGCGAGTTTTATCCGTGAATGGGCATGATGAAACTGAAGCCAAGGAAGGCACTACTGGACGCCACGAGGCTTCAGGGATAGGAATGTTCCCTAGATCGGGCATTCCTTCAGATGCCAGATCAACGCAGAGCATGAATGGCAGATCTTTTTCATGAGATCTGCCTTTTTTTGTCAAGTCGCCTGAAGCGTTTGCCCAAAACATCCACCCGCAGCCAGAGAACAATTCTCCGATTTTGAAATCCATTCGCTCCATGCTCGGAGAAAGACCATTTCTGCTTCATTCCATTGAGAAAAATGCATGAACTATGCACTTGAAATAGGGTCTGAACTTGCTGAGTTTGAGCCAATAAGACTTGCTGAAGCCATTAACAAATTCAAGGAAACGCCGTACCTCGGATAGCACAATTCGCGCTTTAACCCATGACCGATTAACATTCAGGCATTAAATCTTAGATCAAAAATACTTTTAAAACTTTTCCGACTATCATTTAAAAAAGCTAGCATTACTTTCATTTCGCGCACTTCGTATCCCTTCTTTGACCACTATTGGAGTCAAGATTGCAGAAAGAATCAAATCAGCAATACCTTCTTTTTCTCGCGTTTTAGGTGTCAAAACGTCTGAATAAACCAGGACAATCACCAAATTGGTAAGTATCGCGTAGGCCAATGGAGTCAGCGTTCGCCTTGTCCACGCATAATAAACGGGCACAAATGGAAATAGATGAGCGATTGCATAGCCCCATCCTTTATCTTTTTGACGATTAATGAGAGCCTGTTGGCGACTTGTCATATTAAAAAACGGATTAGACGGGTTGCTTTGACATCACAATGGATCGACTGATTTTAGCCGAAATCTCTAAGACGAGGATTCCTTGAAGCCAATTTAAATAGGCCTTATGGCTCATCCGCGATCTGGGTAATATCTGGTATCAGTGTCATCATTGCTGCATACATCTGTTCAATGAAAACAGTTGATCCTCAGCAGCCAATTGTGATCCTTGGAGGATTTCTGATTACGCCTGAGGCTTACATGCCCATGGCTCAATGGCTAAAGCACCAGGGAATTCATGATGTTCTGGTGGTTCCCATGTCACGACTGGACTGGCTGATGACCATCTGGAGATTTGGTTGGCGTCGTGTCCTCGACCGAGTCGATGCCATGGTGAGACAAATGCAAAATCGATCCCCAAGCGGGAAAGTCACCTTGATTGGACACAGCTCCGGTGGTGTGATGATGCGTCTGTATCTCAGCGATGAGCCCTTTGAGGGACGTGTTTATGACGGTGCTTCAAGATGTGATCGCTTGGTCACCCTTGGCAGTCCTCACCAAGCAGCGCACGCCACACCACTGAGAGCAATGGTGGACCGTCGCTTTCCTGGATGTCATGAAGCGGGAATCGATTATGTCGCGATCGCAGGAAAGCTGGACTTATCGAGTGATCATGCCTCTGCAGTCAGCCGACGTGGTGCAAAAGCCAGTTATCAAAGGACTTCTGGGGATGAAAATTGCATAGGGGATGGCCTTGTTCCAGTTCAATCCGCCTTACTTCAGGGTGCGCGTCATCTCATTCAAGACGACACTGCCCATGGTGGTTGGTTCGGTGACATTTGGTTCGCTTCCCAAGAACGCCTTGAGGCCTGGTGGATCTTTGTCGTGAATGGCGACACATCAAAAGCAGATGAAATGCTTCATTAAATTAATATTTGACCTTTCGGCGTTCACTTCAGCAAACAAGCCAAATCCTGAAATCCATCTGTTCTCAGGTTCATCCCTTGATTCAAACATTGATTCAGGTCCAGGAGAGTCATTAAAACTGCCTAATTAAGAGTATTTATTTCGCTCCTGAACTAAGCATGAACACAATGCATGCACTTCTTAATCCTGATTGTAGTGGTCGAACGTATGCTTGAGTCAATCGGCATTCGATCTGATTTGGAGCAGAGTTCAGCTTTTCTATTTGAATCTTGTCGTCCATTGTGTTCCTCTTGTTGTATCTGACCGCCTGAACATGATCCGCACAACAGTCACCACAATTGCATCTGCTGCTGCACTCTTTGCTGTCAGCAAGCCATTTGATCCGCCGATCGCATTGGCAGACAGCACCAGGGCTTATTGCACCCTGTCTTGGCATGACGACTCCATGGACATGATCAAAGGTCCCTGCGGTTTCTCCCAACACCAAGGCAACGTCTACGTCTACGACTTCAACTGGTACGAGTTCGCCTTTCCTGCTGCGGATGACGGGAAGACCTACATCCGTCAAAGCACAGGGACAGGACTCTCCTTCAACCGCGAGGGGGAATACACACTGAATGTGTTCTGGGACAAGCCAGGAAACAAGCTTCAGGCCGAGATCACGCAATCTTTTCCCTTGAAATGCCAACTGAATGAGATCGCATCCACCTGCAGAACTGAGCCAAATCAGTCTGGAGGCTTTGTTCTCTTCTTCAGCCACGGTGACCAGCCAATGTTTGACCTCACTCCCATCAGTCCTGCAACCACTGATCGCCGCGTGATGGTGGACAGCACAGGCACGCGCTGGTCAATGAGTGGACATCACTCCTTCATTCTTGAAGAAATTAACGGTTTCGGTAACTCAATCTCCGTGAACAGCCCCTAATCCGATCACCTTTGCAATGTGGAAAAAGCCAGACCGTGCCGTGAACCTGGTGGCGATTGAGGGTCAGCTCTCAGTCATCAGGGAAGCGGTGGAGGAGGAAGAACCGGTGGTGGGGGTGCCCCGTAAAGTTTGGGCTCTGGACTTTCAGCTGTCGATACGGCTTTTTCCTCAACGGGCTGAGGTGCAGCAGGGACAGGTTGCGGCCAAGCTTCGGGATCCTCGGGAAGAAGTTGATCGTCCTGAAGGAGCACCGGAGGAGGGAGATCAGGAGGCAAATCAAAATCCCATCGTTGCGACTCGGCACTGGGATTGATTCCTTCGTCCTGTTCCAGTTCGCGATCAGGGCGTTCACGAAGAACAAGCGGATCAGCTGTGATCGGGGGCTCCCGCAGTGGTTGCTTTGTCGTCACTGCACCTGGGACAGGGCTGGTCTGATCAAGATCGAGGTGAGGGGTTTGCTTCGGTGCCCAAATCATTCGCGCAACCGGCTCCACCCCCTGTTCCATGACACGGTTGAGTCCAGCCAAAGCACGATCCATCAGCTGACCGCCAAAAAAAAGAACACAATCCGATGCTCCGCCACATCGACTACTGCTCTGAATCCTTTTGGTCAAGTCAGCAACCACCCCCCCCTGAAGAGGAACACGACGCTCACTCAGGCGTAACAGGTAAGGAACATGAACAAAACTCGTGGCACCTCCACTGATCCAGTTGGCATCCTCTTCTGTAAAGCCCTTAACTCCAGGGACGATCAATCGGCTTTTGGACGCATGATCTGGCATGTAAGCCGCCACCATCCCCCTGCGACGGGCGAGATCCTTGGTTTGTTCAAGTGTGAGGCCATCCCTGCTCATCAGCATCTCAAGACGTCCGTCAGGTCTCAGGCCATACACCATTCGAATCCTTGGCAGGTAATAACGAATGCGTTGACCCATGCTGATGCTGTAGGCGCCCTTGTAGCTGTCAGGAGGCTCCACCAAGTCGTTGTAGATGCTGTGCAGCCCGCCAACAAACATGTCGTATTGCCTGGCTCGCTCAGGTGTTAATTCTCCATAACCAAAATCAACAGTTCCATCTTTGTGAATGCCGATGAAAGCACGTTGACGGGATGCCGTCCGATTCCGACCGCGCCAGACCCGATTTCCAAGCTTCAAGTCCCCCAGTGGAACGGTGATTTCCTGCCCAAACTCATCAATATGCCGCTCGTACATCGGCCCGGAGACATAGGCGAGTGCAGCTGTGTCCTCATAAGCGTCTTGCTCACGATCCCATCCCTCTAGGAGCCCGAAGCGCACATGGCGAGGATCAAAATCGAGGGCATAGACCTCGTCGTCCGGTTGATAGGCAAAGGACCCGTCCAGTGATTGAACCGTTTCTGCAGGTTGGGACGGATTGACCTTGTTTTGAGGTGCACGAGGAGCGAGAGCCACCAAACCGGTAAAAACCGTGATCGGGATCACGACAAGCCACCAACGTTTTTTGAGGAAGCTGGAACGCCTCATCTTGTGTTTCCGTCTCCGTTTTCGCCTCCGAGGCTGTTGGGCAGCCGAAGGCTTAGCTGTTCTGGTTTGAATCACCGGAACTTCCTGTTTTTTCGAGATCGAGGCGCGGGATTCTGCCAAGGCACGATGGTGTCATCAGCCACCAACCATTTGCGATATAGCTGACCGCATTCATGCCCTCCAGTCAACTCGCCGAAGGCCGGAAGCAGAAGACGATTTTCCTTCTCGGCATAAGCAAAACAAGGCAACCGCAGATTGTCAGACCCGAAGCTGAGACGGGTCACAGGATGAACATGGCCACAGATATTGAGCAACTGGGGGTTCTCAGTGGATCGGTCCGGCTCGTGACTCAACCAGAGTTGACCTAGTTGGAAGCTAGAACGCTGAGGTAGGCCGTCGATAGAACAATAACGATCATGATTCCCTCCTACGAGAATGAGTTCGCATTCGATCAAGTCTGGCAAAGCCGACAAGGTATCTCGAAGCGATTCAGTCAGACCCAACGGCCCGTGCACAAGATCACCCAGAACAATGAGCGTGTTCGGACGCCATCGTGAGCAAAGACTCAACAATTGATTCAGAGTGCCACGATCACCATCACTTGGAAGCGGAATGCCGTGAGCTTGGAAAACCTCGGCTTTGCCGAGGTGGAGATCGGCAATGAAAAGTTCACGTCCCTTTGGACGCCAAACACCCTTTGAAGGTAAAAAAACTAGTTCCTCATGCTGCCAAATCCATAAAAAGCCAGTACCTTCAATGCCTTTGACGTAGCGAGCGGAGACTTCGGAATTAGTGCTCAACGGGGTTGACTGCAAAGACAGCAGATAGTGAAAGGAAAATCAGGTGAACAGGAAAATTCTCAGAGAATACGCGAAAAGTGCAATCTAACCCTTCTATACCGGCTTAGAGACTAAAATGATTAACAAAACACATTGGCACGCAACATAGAAATCCACTTTGCGCCTTGTGATAAAAATCTGAAGACCCAGGATCGACAACAATGACAATCGCACTACTCCTCGCACTGCTTGGATCTCTACTCACCATGGGAGTCATTGTTAGACAATTGGAAAAGAACTGAACAGGAGCTGCTGTATTGGTACGTACCTTATTACTGACAGGGCTGCTCCTTCTATCTCACCCTCTGCAGGCATCCCCTAATGAGTTGCGCGTTGGGGTCAGTGGATCTCCACCATTTGTCATTGATCAAGGCGACAAATTAGATGGCATCAGCATCAAAATCTGGAAGGAGGTTGCCAGACAACTTGACAAGCCCTATGTGTTCATTCGCCAACCAACTACTCTTGACAATCTGAAAGCTGTTGGTTCTGGCGATATTGATATTGCAGTCGGTCCAACCAGCATTACCCCAACACGATTAGCAAACCCAAAAATTGATTTCACACAACCCTATTTTCACGGCTACGAAGGTTTGCTCGTTCCTAAACGTCCGCCTGGAATCCTGACACGCTTACGTCCATTTTTAGGCTGGGCCGCATTATCCTCAGTCGGTTTACTTTTATCTCTTCTATTTGTTTTTGGGAATTTGATATGGCTAGCTGAACGCCGTAGGAATCATCAACAGTTTCCCCGCCAATATCTTCATGGCGTAGGAAACGGCATGTGGTTTGCCTTAGTTACTTTAACAACAGTGGGATATGGAGATCGTGCACCGCTATCGAAAAGTGGACGAGCAATTGCGGGTATCTGGATGGTTCTATCTCTGGTAACCGTGTCGTCAATAACGGCAGGCTTGGCATCAGCATTCACACTTTCATTCGCACAATTAACACCCTCATCAATACAAACAACCTCTGACTTAAAAGACAAAAGGATTGCTGTAATAGAGGGGACAACGAGTGAAACCTGGGGGCGTCTATACGAAACTGATGCTCTAAAAACCAGAAACCTAGCGGAAGCCATTTTGACATTGCAAAAAGGCGATGTAGATGGAGTGATATTTGACGAAGCACCACTTCGCTACTACCTGAAAAACAATAGATCAAATAATTTAAAAATTGCCAATTTCCCTTTAGCAGTACAAACTTATGGGTTTGCACTGCCCAGAGGGAGCACGCTAACGAATTCAATCAACATCGAGTTACTTGAGATGCAACGCAACGGAATTAACAAAAGAATTGAAGACGAGCTTCTGAATTAATATTTTAATTATTGAATAGTTGTATGTCGACGTAACCCATCTTCAATCAAGAATGTCGCAAGACTGCTGCAACTTCGACCTTCATGAAGTGCATGTCTCTTGAGTCGATTACTTATACCAACTGGGAGTGTGACATTGAGACGCTCTGATGCAGCAGCTTCAGCAACCTGACCTGCACTCATAACAGGCTCGGTGACATCGAGCTGATCTTGCAGCTCTTGAAGCAGAGTTTCCAACATTGACACAGCAAAGTAACGCAGGCGTCTCAAAAGCGTACCGTATTGCTGGTATTGCTTGCGGTTATTCTCTTAAGGATTCAAGAGGGGTCAAGCCGATCAATGGATACGCTGACGCTTCACCTTGGACCAGGTCAGGATGTACTGCGCTCGTTAGCAGAACTTGCAAGGCGGGAGCGCATGAGTGGTTTTGTTTTAGGGATCGTCGGCAATCTGTCAAAAGCAACTTTTCAATGCCCCGGTAAAAGCAATCCAACTGTTTTAGAAGGTGAACTTGAGATCATCACCGTCAATGGAACGTTTGGTGCAAATGGAAACCACCTGCACCTGAGCCTGTCGGATGGCGCCTGCCAGGTCTGGGGGGGACACCTTGAAAGCGATTCGATCGTCATGAAAGGAGCAGATTTGCTCCTTGGAGTTCTTCAGTACCACCACGATGATCAACAACAATCAAAGCCCCGAACAGAAATCGCTATCTTGCCGGGATGCCCATGGTGCGCCAGCGCCCTGAGAATGTTACATGCATACAACATTCCGCATCAGGTCATTACTGTGGATAATGACCGAATATTTGAGCTATGTAAAGAGCGCAGTGGAATGAATACTTTCCCTCAAATTTTTATCGATGGAGAAGTTGTTGGGGGATTTGACAACCTTGAAAAAATGCAAAAATCAGGTGAATTATTGACACTTACTGCAACAAGTTGAAAAAGATTGACAACAACGTAATGTAGTTAGTTCGCACTAAACTACGAAGCGACTTTCTCTCAAAACAAACCATCCTCACTACTCAGAATTATTTGGAACGTGACTGCTGTTTCTCCTGAAGCAATTCAGCTTCCAATTGATGAATCAACTTAGTCACCAAGGCCTGAAATTCAGGCTGACATCCACGAAAAGCAGCCTTATGGCGAATAGGCTCATTGCGTGTTCTTAGATCAGTCAGCATCAACTGAAGCGCATCAATCTTCGCTGTACTGTTCATGGCCGTATCTGAGTTTGGGTCAGACTTGAGATTATGACACTGAAGGCACCTGAGAGAAAGTTTGTAACTGAAACAACAAACACAACAATGAACAACGAATTCAGAGAATTAACCAGGGTGGTGCCGTCCGCTTAAAAAAATTAAAACCTACAGAATTAAGCTCGCAAAGATCGTGGAAGAAGATACACCGATCAACTGAGTCAACATAAATATTCTGGACAAATTAATCAAGCGCTCCAGGAATACATGATAGGCACTCAAGAACAACTGAAACAAAATGCATTCCGCAAACCCATCTGAGTAATGAAGATCGAAAAGACAACAGACCGAAGCTCAAAAAATCCACACCAGCACTTCTGAATCAGGTCTTTATACTAATGGGAAGATCACAGCACTATAAAACAACTTTAGACAGTATAATGAACATATATATAAACCCATTTGGGCGAAAAAGACAAGGAGAACAATCCAATGGCCCAATACCGATCCTGCCCACGTTGTGGATCGACATCCATACGGGCTGATCGCTCTCTTGCCGGACGTTTAGTCTGCACAAGCTGCGGAAGTCCGGTTCCTCAAGGGAGAGGGTTAGGAATAAGTGTCCGTACACGAAACACCAATAAACGCTCGTGGATTTGGTGGCTTGTTGGTCTTGGAATCTTGCTTCTCATTGTCATCCTTCAATCGAGTTAAAAAAATTGTCATTAATCACTTTACTAATCGGTCAAGGCAAGTAATAGGATGTATTTGGCTTAGGCTTAATTATCATGAAAATATTTCCAAGGAATACCGAACGTCGCTAAAGCATGACCATCTTCTTCAGATTCAGCTGGAAAGATAGCAGCTATAGCAAGTTCGTCATCCTCAAAGCATGTTCTAGATTTCACTACAAAACTAGCAAGATCATCAGCTCCCCACATTAAAGTCCCAGCCTTTTTTTCTTCCTGATATTCATTGAAAATCGCAGCAAACTCAGTCCCATTAGGGCCACTAAGCATTTCCTCGATCGCAGAATCAGTCCCACGGTCAGGATAAATCTCAAAAAGTCGTCGAATTAGCGGATGATCAATCTTGGTCGAAACGCGAAGTACGTTACCCAGAGTACCCACTTTAGATTGAATTAATACTGGTGGTTGATGACGCGCATCAATAACAGCTACTGGATGATTCAAATCCCAAATCAGACGCGACTTTACATCGGAAGCTATCACGGTTAGAGGCTCAGACATCTGCTCAACCAACGCCTTGACCTGGTCCTCTGAAATGCTCACCTTTAGAAAGAAAATGTAAAACTATACTAATTTAACAGGAAAAGACTAAAGCAGCAAAGAGGATTGAAGGTCAAATCTAACGAGGTTTGCAAAGACTGACGAATGACAACATGAGTGTGCATTAACAGATCAGTTGGAATAAAAGAACATTTCAAAACTCTCATCCTAACAATCAAAAGCCTAAACTTTGAGATTAAGTCATTGAGCCTACATACATCCAGATCCCAGACATCACACCTACAGCGAGAGCTATCATTAATAAAATCATAATTATCGTATTCAACTGAATTCGTCGTTGAGTTTCAGTCACAATAAAGTTGGAATATCCTTATGATAATACAGCAAATAATGGATTTGCAGATATTTTATTGAGAATCTGTGAGAGAAATCCATGAAAAATGTTACTGGATTATAAATGCCAAAGCCTTTTAAACCAATACTGTGGACACAATAACAACAAGGCGACTTCAATCCAAGACTTAGACACAACTTGCAGAGCAGAGCATCAAATCATGAGATCAAGGCAATTGAGTCTGTAGACTTCTGGCGTTATGATTGGTCAAATGCGGTTTTCAATGCGTGGCTTACAATTAGTATTAACTACAATTTATCTACCCTTCATATTATCCCATCCAATTTCAGCTCAAGAAAAAGATGAGGACAACTGGATCAATGCTGGACCCACAAGTACATCAGAGAATGCATATATTAAAAAAATACGAAAGCTGGGTAGCGGTGAATTTTCCTATTTGAATCACGACAATAATCTTGTACTAGTTCGATGCGCTGGATCAAAAACTAAAGTAAGATATTGGTATCTAGCCAATATCAACAACAGCGAGACTGATAGATTGTCCGAAAAAATGCAGTGGCACATTCCCATTCAAAATACTAAATATAGCATTGAAAGCGATTACATCTGTAGGATCAACAATCATTCAAAATAACTGATTATCGCTAGAAGCAAAACTATAATAATGTTACACTAATATATAAAATAATGTCTTTCTACTCAATCAAATTGGAATTTAAAAAGAAGAAGCCATTGTTCAAAATGGCTTCTTCGAAAATCATAGCTTGCATCTCTCATCGCCACTCCTATTGAGTGCGTGAAGCATTTTTACTTAATACAGCGATTAAACATGAACATCACGACTCTTATCCCTTGTCAAGTGAACTCTGACCACAGAGTTAAGAAGCCGAGATAATTCCGACAATCTCTTCAATAATTTTTCCTACTCTATGAATAACAC
>WTGE01000245.1 GCA_011525445.1 Synechococcus sp. CO36386bin_37 | reverse complement strand
TCCAAGTGGGTTTCAATCAGGAAATTGCCTTCCACGGCCACATCGGGACCGACCAGTGCTGTGAGATCCCGACGCACCTGATCGCTGTAAAAAGGGGCTGAGCGAATGCTCTGATCACGGCTGCAGGCCCCTTCTGCCAACTGGATCGGCTGACGACGAGCCAGTCTTGCCTGCTCAAGCGAGAGGCGACCACCATCAGCCATCTTGTTGATCACCCTGTTGCGTGCTTGAAGAGCTCGCTGGGGAAACTGACAGGGATCATGTCCATTTGGGGAGGGCAACAACCCCACCAGAAGAGCTGCCTGCTGCACGTTTAGGTCAGCGGCAGATCGATTGAAAAACACCCTTGCGGCGTCTTCAAATCCCCAACCCACTCCGATGTACACACGATTGAGATAGCTCAGCAACAGCTGGTTCTTGCTGAAACGACTCTCGAGCTGGAGGGAAACCAACAGTTCCCTCCATTTGCGCTCCAACGTGTCTCCCACTCCCACATGGTCGGGATACAGACTCCGCGCTAGCTGCTGGGTCAGAGTGCTGCCTCCCTCCAGTACTTCTCCACCGATCAGATTCGTGATGAAAGCCCTCAGGGTTCCAACTGGATCGACTCCCGGATGCCACCAGAAACGATTGTCTTCACTGCTCAGCAGAGCATCAACCAGCACGGGGGAGAACGCATCCAGTGATTGGAGCTCACGATGCCGACTGGAATCGACAGAGGCCAGTGGTTTGTCATTGCGGTCGTAAATCGCAACCGGACCCCGCACGCGCGCGAGTTGCCCACGAATCGGCATGGTGAAGTGGGAGAACACCAACACAGCACCGCCAGTTCCCAGACATCCCAACAGGACACATCCCATCCAGCGGATGAGGCGATTGCGTTGGCGCCCTGCTGCGGAGTCGAACTGAAGGACAGGAGCCGCGGGATCCGAGGCCGGTGCAAAGTGCACCCGGTCTCCATCGCGAAGTTCCAGTTCCCTGACCCTGCGGCCTTTCCACCACAATCCGTTGGTGGAACCCTGATCCTGAAGAATCCACTTGCGTCCCTGACGTTGAAGCAGTGCATGCTGGCGGCTCACGGCAGGATGATCAATGGTCAACTCCAGGGCAGCATCTCGACCAATTCGATATCCATCGCCATGCAGGGGGATAACCCGATCGGGTTGATCCAACTGATGAAGAATCAGCTGAGACAGGGCGATGCCATCAGGATTTCGCTGAACCATGGCGTTGGGAGAAGGCGTCGATGGCAAAGCAGAGGACGGCGAGGTTGATAGCGATGTCCGCTCCGTTGAAGATGGGAAAACGGAAAGGGACCAGCTCAAGAAAATCAGTCACAAATCCCAGTTGCCACCGATCGATGCCGTTGCCCAATGTGCCCCCGAGAAGACATGCCAGAGCAAGACCGAACCAGAGGTCAAAGCGCTTCGATCGCCCGATCCAAACCAACAATCCAATCGAAACGAGCAAACTCAGCAGGGCGAGCAGCGGAGTGGAATTACTCAACATGCTGAAGGCTGCACCGGTGTTCTGAACCAATCGAAACTGAAGGAAGCCAGGGAGGAACGGCTGCGATTGCCCCGAGAGCAACTCGTTCCGTGCCCAGTTTTTGCTGACTTGATCGCACAACACGATCAACAGACTGATCAACACAACGGTGCGACGCTGAATGAGACGGTTGCTGCGACTGATCATTCGATCAACAGCAGACGACGAATGGGCAGCGCCATCAAAGCGATGGCAACACAGAGGGCAAGTTGAGCCAAGACGGGTCCGAGGCTGTAACTGAATAACAATTCAGGGAGAGATTCAGTCCATCGATTCAGACCTGCACCGAGGAGCAAGTTGAGAATGCCGCAAAGCTGAATGGTGATAACCCCAGCAGCAGCAGCCAGGGAGAGGCGCGCTAAATCATTCATGCCTGCTTGATGGGCAAGACGTCCCGTGAGCCAAGCTGCGGGAACAAAACCAGCCAGATAACCAAAAGCGGGGGTCAGCACATAGCCCAGACCTCCTCCGTCATGAAAAACGGGTAAGTCGGTCAGTCCAATCGTGATGTAGGCAACTGCAGCCATCACACCGGCGCGTGGACCGCACACCAGAGCGCAAAGCAGGAGCGCCGGCACCTGCCAGGTGCTCGGCAGACTGAGCACTTTGGGGGGAAGTTCTGCGGCTGGAAGCAGCACAGCGGCAGGAACCAGACTTCCCACGAGAATCAAGAGCAGACCCGCGATCGCGCCGCTCCAAGTGGTGAGAGCCCGCAAAAGGTTTCAACAACTGGAACCATCCTGCTGTAGGAGAGGGTGATTGCCCAGGTGTCATGACCGTATCTATCGGTGACCACGTTCGACTGATCAGCCCGATGCCCTATCTCAAGACCGCGGATCCAATGCCAATGCTGAGACCCTCTGATCTGGTGGGCAGTGACGAGTCAGGCTCAGTTGTTGCCCTTCATCCCCTCGAAATTGCGGCGGTTCGATTTCGGCGGGGAACATTTTTAATCCCGATGGATCGGCTCTGTCCTGCCGAGGATCAGAGTTTTTCCTGAGAGCAACTCACTTGAAACATTCAATGGCTTGATCCATTGAAAAATTAAAGTCTGGAACGATTTTCAGAAAAGGAGACATCTCCACAAACGAACCCATACGATCTGATTACATCACGTCTTCAATCCGGATCCCTTCCGCTGAGAAGTTTGCATCAATATCACCCTTGGCCCCTTTTGCAGAAACCTGCAACAAGGGCTCCATCACATTTTCAAGTCCAATTCAATTCAACGCCGAAACAATTGGTTGTTATCAAATTCTTCAGGCGAAATACGGCTAAGTCGCTTTTTCTTATTTCTTTTATTGATATTTGGATTGAAAACTCTAAACATAGTTATATGAAACTAAAGTGTGATGAAATGGTCTGCTCCATCACCATTCGTCCATCAATCTGTTAATCAGATATTTTCGTCAAATCTCAATCAAGTCCAAGACAATCATTGAATTTTGCCTCGCGTTGCTGCACTGAAGAATACCGTGAATGAACTCAGGGTTTCAGGCTTTGCCACTTTTCAGCCATTGATTCAATGATCGATTGAGGACCACAAAGGCTGAGGAGAGGCTGCAACAGATGGCTGGACGCAGCCGCACGTAAGGTCGATCCATCGAGCCGCTCCATTGCCTCCATGCAGCGATGATCATGATCATCCGGTAAACCCAGTCCTCTGAGTTGCGCCCGTCGTTCAGCTCTCTGTCCCGTGGTTTGGGAAGCATGGGCCAGCTGACCCTGAAATTTGGCTCGAGCCAAATTGAGATCAGCTTCATCCAGGGTTTGCTCCTGGAGGTCATGCCAACTCTGCATCAGTAAATCAAGGGTCTTCATCGCCTTATCAATCGCCGTGGATGCATGCATCACAAAGGGCGAGGCCTGAGCGCGAGCTGGATGATGAACTCCAACGTCATAGGCCACACCGTGGTCCTCACGAAGCCGGCGAAACAGCAGGCTGGACATTCCCATACCGAGATGGGATTGCAGCAGACGCAGAGCAAGATCATCGGGATGACCATGGGGAAGCGTGGGCTGTCCGAGCATCAGCACCACTTGCTCCGTCGACTGCGCGTGAAGCTGAACCGTTGGCCTGGCCTTCTCTGCGGCTTCGCCACTCGCCTCATTGGCCTTGAGTTTCCGCTTGACTGAGGGCAACTGGGGCGCAATGCCATCGTGATGGAGTTGGTTCAGTAACCCATCTGGAATCGAACCGGACAGAGCCAAAACGGCTTCAGCTTCCCTGAGGGATGTCGCGATCGGTCGCAGAGACTGGGGATTGAGCTGTCCCAGTTCATCGGCAACCCCCAAGGGATCATGACCATAGGGACCTGACCCATAGGCCAGATTTCGCCAGCCATCGAAGGCCACATGGAAGGGATCCTCCCGCTGCCGCAGCAGGGACTGAAGACTGAGCTCCCTCTCCAGATTGACCTGATCGGTTTGCAGATGGGGATCCTCCACCATCCGGCTCAGAAGGGGCAGCAGCTTGGGACTGTCCAGATCACGACATTTCAAACTGATCAACAATCCATCTTCATTGGCATCGCAACGCAAGCCCGCGCCGCATCCCTCCACCAGGTCAGCCATTTGCACGGCGTCCAGGCTTCCGCATCCGCGCGTCAGCACGGATGCCAGCAATTGATGTGCCCCCCGTTGGCCTAAAGGATCCGCTGCGCTGCCGCGGCCAATCCACAGTTTGGCAGCCAAGACTCCAGGAGTCTGAACGGGGTCCAGAACCAGATCGGTCGGACTCACGATGCCCTCTCCGGCAACGCCAGAAGAGTGAACGCTCGATTCTTTTGAAAAAGCGGGAGCAAGGTGTCTTGTAAACGTTGCGTGGTCCAGCTCTGCATCAGATCAAGGGGTGATAACAACGTCTGGGTCCGTCCCCACAACGATTGAGATCCAGCAACAGCAGCGACAGAACCCGGAGCCTCCAGGCTGAAACGAAGACCGTTACCCACAAGTTGCTGAGCGCGATGCAGTTCGTCTTCACCGATGGATTTCACCATTGCACGGTTCAATTCCTCATCAATAACGGCTTCCACCTGTTCAATCTGATCTTCAGGGCAACAGGCCTCCAACATCACCACGCTGCCCTGTTCCATCACGGTGACATCCATATCAATGGATTCCACGATTTGAAGATCTTCCCTGAGGCGCTGCACGAACCGACTTCTCCGTCCCTCAGCAAGAAGAGTGGTTGCGAGGTCCGCACCCACCACGCTGGTTTGATCATCGGCTGCAGCCATGGGCCAGGCCATCAGAACACGTGCAGCTTCCAGGCGCGGAAAATGGATGATTTGCCGACCGCTTTGAAACTCAATCGAACGAGACCTCACAGCGCTTTCATCTCCTGGATGCAAACTCGCATTGAGCTCGGTGAGACGGCTTGAGTGAATATGTTTCAACAGGCTCTGGGGCACAGCGCCGCTGATGGCCAGACAACAATTCGGACCGCGGTATCTCCTGCTGTGAAAATGGCGCATCCCATCAGGAGTGCTGTGCATCAAGCTCTGCTCCCAACCGAGGATGGGTCTGCCATAGGGGTGTGATCCGAAACTCTGAGACAGCAAAGCCTGGAAGACCTGCTCGTCGGGTTGATCTCGATACTGAGCAATTTCTTCGAGAACCACATCGCGTTCCATGGTGTAAGCCTCCTCCCTCAACGCTGGATTCAGCACGAGGTCGAGCAAGAGATCGAGGGCCTGTTGCGCGAAATTGAACGGCACTAACACGTGGAAGTGCACATCATCAAACCCAGTGGCAGCATTACTGCTGCCACCAAGAGCCTCAATTCGACGATCGAATTCCCCGGCTTGAAGGGTCTCGCTTCCCTTGAACACCATGTGTTCCAAGAAATGAGCCAATCCTTCCTCTCCACGGCTTTCCCAGGTGCTGCCGCCCCGACACCAAAAATCGAGACAAGTGAGCTCAGCATCAGGCATGACAGCACTCACGGTCCGACAGCCGTTCGTCAAAAGCTCATGCTGCAGCCCAGGGCCGGAGGCGATATCAGTCAGGGTCCCGTGGCAAAGTCCCATTCTGTGCTGTCCCTTGCTGGACTGATGTCCGAATCCACCAACGGTCTTGAATTGCACCCGCTGGTGACCTGCCTTGCGCAGCAGATTCGCACCTGCAGGAATGACCTACCCGACCTGTCTCCCCTTGCTGTTGATCCCGAGTTGGAGGCGATCAGCGGCATTCTCGATGGTGAGTCCCTGTTCATCCGCAACGAGCTGCACCAATCACTGGGATTGAGGAAACTGCATCTTGAAATCGCCCAGCTCGGCATGGGATTGCAGATCCTTCATTGCGTCTTCTTTCCCGACCCTCGATTTGATCTACCCATTTTTGGTGCCGATATTGTCGCGAGTCGAGCAGGCATTTCGGCTGCAATTGTGGATTTATCTCCCGTCTGTGATGCCCTCCCCGTTGCGGTGAGTGAGCCACTCCGCGCCCTCACATTGCCACCGTTTCAGCAGATCCGAGATCTGCCGGCATGGGGAACCATTTTTTCACCTTTTGTGAGATTCATACGTCCTGTCAATGAACAGGAGCAAAGCTGGTTCATTGATCTTGTTACCAATTACCTCGCCATTCTTCGCAAGGCGATTGTCGCTACCACTCCCAATTCTTCGAACGATCTCAGTACGATCGAACGTCACCAGGGTCAATTCTCCTATTGCCAACAGCAGAAACGCAACGACAAGACCCGACGCGTCTTGGAGAAGGCCTTCGGAAGCACATGGGCGGACCGCTACATCGAGGAGATGCTCTTCGACGATCCTCCACCGCTTCCGTGAAGCGGTTTCGTGTATGGGTGATGGTTGGAGTTCTTGGCGTCACTGTTCTTACTGCTGGTGTCTGGTTGACGCGACGGACCCCCTCGGATGAGGCTCCTGTTACGACGACCCCGGAGATCCGCAAACCCGAAGCTGTCGCGGCTCTGGGTCAACTGAAACCTGCCGGTGAAATCCGTCGGTTGGCAGCCCCATCTCAAGGTCGTGATGGCAGCCCTCGCGTTGCGTCCCTGTTGGTGAACGAAGGAGACATCATTCGCAAGGGTCAACCCTTGGCCATTTTTGACAACCAATTACAGATCAAAACGGAAATCGCTGAGGTTGACGCCAAGATCCGCTCGGCTGAAATCGAAGTGGAGCTACAAACGCGAGAGGTTGCTCGCTATTCCGCAGCAGCCAAGGTAGGTGCAGCCGCGATGGTGGCTTACGAAGAGAAACAGGATGAGCTCAGACGCTTCCAACGGCAGGTGATTGAACTGATCGCAAGGCGACGCAGCCTGGAAGCTGACCTAACCAAAAGCGTGTTGCTCTCGCCTCTCGATGGCGCCGTTCTGAAAATTCACAGCCGTGTGGGAGAGCGGCCTGGCTCCGATGGAGTGTTGGAGGTCGGATCCAACCAGTCCATGGAGGCTCTTATTGAGGTGTATGAGTCCGATATCAACCGCATTTCAATCGGTCAGAAAGTCACTCTGATCAGTGAAAACGGGGGATTCAGGGGGTCTCTCGAAGGCAGCGTTCAGCGAATCATGCCCCAGGTGAGACAGCGAACCGTTCTCTCCACGGATCCCACCGGAGATGCAGACGCCAGAGTTGTTGAAGTGGATGTGGCCTTAACTCCAGAATCGGCTCAACGCGTTGCTCAACTCGCCGGTCTGAAGGTGATCGCCCGCTTCAAGACCCCATGATCCAAGCCCTCTGGCAAAGGCGCAGGATTCCGCTCGCTTCCTTGATGCTGATCCGTCAGCCTGTTCGCCTCGTCGTAGCCCTGGCTGGCATCAGTTTCGCTGGAATTCTGATGTTTATGCAGCTTGGATTTCGCGACGGCTTGTTTGACGCCAGCATCACGGTGCATCGCTTGTTTGATGCGGACATCGTCATGATCAGTCCTCGCTCGACCAGTTCGGTGAGCATGGCGGGCTTCCCGCGGCGGCGCCTTGTCCAGGCCATGGCCTCACCTGAGGTGGATGGCATCACCCCCGTTCACTGGAACTTGATGCTCTGGAGGAACCCAGAAACCCTTGGCACACGATCAATTCTGGCATTGGGATTTGAACCTGGCCATCCCCTGTTCAACGACCCGTCTCTAGCCACAAAAGCCAAGCTCCTAACCCAGAAAGGAAGGGTTTTATTCGATGAGCAATCGCGTCCGGAATTCGGTCCAGTGGCCCAATGGTTTCGTGAGGGACGAACCGTTGAAAGCGAAATAGCAGGAAAAAGAGTTCGCGTTGCTGGGTTGATTAAGCTTGGAGCCTCTTTTGGAGCGGACGGAAACCTCCTGACAAGCAGGGAAACTTTTCAGGACTTAATCCCCAATTCCCCCTCTGGAAGCATTGAAGTTGGCTTGGTGCGACTGAAACCGGGAAGTGATGCAGAGGTTGTGGCAGAGCGTCTTCAAGATCAGTTACCTAGCGATGTCAAGGTTCTGACGAAGCAGGGATTCATCGATTTCGAGCAGAATTACTGGCGTACAAGTACGTCGATCGGCTTCATCTTCTCCCTTGGCGCTGCCATGGGTTTCGTCGTGGGTTGCGTGATTGTCTATCAAGTGCTGTATTCCGATGTCAGTGATCACTTGCCTGAATACGCCACCCTGATGGCAATGGGTTACAAGCTCAAGAGTTTGCTGGGCGTTGTTGTCCGCGAAGGCCTTCTGCTGGCCTTGTTCGGCTACCTGCCAGCCTATGCCGCTGGCCAGGGGCTCTATTTGCTTGTTCGGAATGCCACCCAACTTCCCGTGGCCATGAACACGGTCCGTGCCATCTCAGTGTTCAGCATGATTTTGGTCATGTGCATGCTCTCGGCTGGGCTGGCCATGCGACGACTCGTTGACGCTGATCCGGCTGAAATTTTCTAAACCAATGGAGAAGCGTCCACACTCAGTCGCGATTCATGCGCTCAGCCATTGGTATGGACGAGGGTCAACCCGTCGTCAGGTTCTTCAGGGTGTGAACCTTCAAATTGCTGCTGGCGAAGTTGTGCTGCTGACGGGCCCCTCGGGCTGCGGGAAAACAACCCTGCTCACCTTGATCGGAGCCTTGCGAAAGGTACAGGAAGGAGATGTAGAAGTCTTTGGGCAGCAACTGCGCGGAGCGGCTCGGGGGCAACGTCAGCGATTGCGCCGGCGCATCGGCATGATTTTTCAGGGACATAACTTGTTGCGGTGTCTCACCGCTGAGCAAAATGTTCAGATGGGTGCTGATCTCCTTCCTCATCTGGGGTACAGGGCCCGTCGGGATCAAGCCCGCGAATGGTTGAGATCCGTTGGTCTCGAGGACGAGTTGAGCAAACTGCCCCATGACCTTTCTGGAGGCCAGAAACAACGGGTGGCGATTGCACGTGCGCTTGCAGCCAAGCCAAAACTGTTGCTTGCTGATGAACCAACAGCGGCCCTCGACAGTGAGACAGGCCGTGAAATAGTGGAGCTCCTCAAGCGTTTGGCACGAGAACAATCCTGTTCAGTGCTGATGGTGACCCACGATCCACGCATTCTTGATGTGGCAGATCGTCTTGTTCGGATGGAGGACGGACGTCTCTATCAGACAATTGAGTAGGTTGGAACAAGTTTGACTCTTGGAAACCTACAAACCGCATGGCTAAGCGCAGAAACCTCAAGAAGGAAAAGCAGGAGCGCAATCGCGCTTACGCCCGTAAATTCAAAAAGCGCAAGCTACGTAATGATGGCCGTGGCGAAGGCGCTGGTAACGGTGTGACCGGTACAGCCAATAACGGCGGTGCAGCTGATTAACGAAGGGAGTTGCACCCTTACGTTCAGCCATAAAAGAGGGGTTTAACCCCTTTTTTTATGGCTTTAGGCTAGATCTCACTCTTCCAGCTGCGCGCGGATGCACATCAGCGTCGTCATTCCGACCTACAACCGACGACCGATTCTTGAGAAGTGTTTGGACGCGCTCGAACATCAGGATCCAAGCGGTGAAATCGAAGATTACGAAGTCATCGTGGTTGATGATGGTTCCACCGATGGCACCCCCGATTGGTTGCGTCAGGGAGCTGCGCGTTACCCCCACGTCCGTCTTGTGGAACAACGGCATGGTGGACCTGCCGAGGGACGCAACCGAGGTGTAGATCATGCCAAGGGTGATGTAATCCTGTTCATCGACAGCGACCTAGTTGTTTGTGATGGCTTTCTGGCCAGCCATTCCCGTGCCTTGAGTCGCAGTTGGAATCGACAGGGCAATCGCCTTTGCTTCACCTATGGCGCTGTCATCAACACAGCCAATTTTGATCGTCCCAAAGACGAGCGCCACAAGCTGCGAGATCTGTCATGGGCTTATTTTGCAACCGGGAATGTGGCCATTGATCGACAGGTTTTAGAGAAGGCAGGATTGTTTGATCTCAGTTTTCGTCTGTACGGATGGGAGGACTTGGAGCTGGGAGAGCGGTTACGACAAATGGGCGTTTCGCTGGTGAAATGTCCCGAAGCAGTTGGGTATCACTGGCATCCTGCCTTTCGGCTCGAACAAATCCCGGATTTGATTCGGGTTGAGCGAGAGCGTGCCCGCATGGGTTTGGTGTTCTACCGCAAACATCCCAGTCGACGGGTGCGCTTCATCATTCAGTTCACCTGGTTGCACCGCCTGCTCTGGTTCGTGCTCACCCTCGGAGGCCTTCTCAATGAACGCAGTCTTCGACCCTTGATGGCTTGGCTCATTCAGAAGGGTCAGCCCTCCTTGGCCTTGGAGTTGTTGCGCCTTCCGCTGAACCGAATTGGCGTTGAAGCGCTGTATCGCGAAGCGCGTCAAAGGGGCTTGAGCTGAGTGCCATGGGGGCAGAGCTGCGTCGCTTGCTGATCGAGCCCAACCGATTGGCCGATCGCGATGCCAATGGCTGCGTCAGTCTTAGGGATGAGGAACGTCATTACCTTCGCCGCGTTCTACGGCTGCGTCCCGGATCTGCTGTGGCGGTGGTTGATGGCCGCGGCCAGCTCTTTGATGGACTGCTTCTACAGGATGGGGCACACCTGCGGCTGTGTACAACATTGAGCACTGCCCCGCCGAATCAGCCCAAGCTCGGTTTGGCGATCGCACTCGTGCGGCGTGGGATGGAGGATGTGATGCGGATGGCCTGTGAACTGGGCGTGGACTGCATCCAACCCTTAGCGGCATCGCGCTGTACTCCTCAGGCGGCTTACAGACCAGAACGCTGGCAGGTGATCATCCGGGAAGCGGTTGAACAATGCGAACGACTCTGGATGCCCCAACTCAGACCCCTGGTATCAGCGAAGTCTTGGTGGTCGATGCCTGACCACAGTCACGGCTTGACGATTGCAACCACTCGGTTGGGTGGATGCGCCGAACTTGATTCCTGGTTGCGGAGCCAGAGCCCCGACGCCACATGCATCTGGCTTGCGATCGGGCCAGAGGGTGGATGGGAACCTCAAGAACAGGAGCAAGCCCTGGAGGAAGGTTGGTCGCCAATCAATCTGAATGATGGGATTTTGCGATCCTCAACGGCAGCAATTGCTGGTATCGCAGCATTGAGCAGTTGGCGACGAAATCTTCGGCCATCCAGTGACCTCAGCTGCTGAACAGTTCAGACGCCATCGTTCGGAACCCCTTCAAATTCCGCCCGGGACGACGAGGGTTTTGCCGTACAGCGCGGCCGGGACGGAGTAACTCGGGAGCAAAAGTGATGAGTGTCACCTCAGGACGTGCCGCTTCAGCCGCGGCCAGTTCAGCGGCAATGGCTTCGGCGGTGGTAAGGGAACCTGCAGAAGAGGATGGTTGGGTCTTCGGCTTGGCTGAGTCTGAGGTTGAAGCAGTGGCTGGTGCTGCCGCAACAGATTGCTTCGTAACAGCTGGTGATGGAGCAACGGATGATGTTGCAGAACCGCCTTCCGCGAGTTTGATGATGGCGGGAATCGGGGCAAGAGACTCCTCCTGACCATCATCAACAGGAAG
>WTGE01000200.1 GCA_011525445.1 Synechococcus sp. CO36386bin_37 | reverse complement strand
GTTCAACTCAGTCCTGAACGTGGTAACGCCTTGCTGATCCCGGAGGGCTGCGCTCATGGCTTCCAGGTGTTGGAGGCTGGAAGTGAATTGCTTTATTTACATTCCGGTGCTTGGGTGCCGGAGGAGGAGAGGGGAGTCCGCTGGGACGATCCCGAACTGGCAATTGCTTGGCCGCTTGCAACTACAGAGCTGAGTGATCGCGACCGCAGCTTGCCCTTGATGTCTGACATTTCCCCCACTCTCTGATCCTTTGCCCATGTCTCACTCCTGTCGCCACTGTGGATCGCCGCTAAATCACACGGTGATCGATCTAGGTCATCAACCGCCTAGTAATGCTTATCTCACAACAGAGCATTTGCTGGGCCCAGAGATCACCTACCCATTGCAGGTGTACTTGTGCACGAATTGCTGGCTGATGCAGGTACCAGCTCATGCCTCAGCCCATGAGCTTTTCACAGCTGATTACGCATATTTCTCGAGTACATCCAGTAGCTGGTGCGCCCATGCGAAGAGTTTCGTAGAGCAAGCTGTAGATCGGCTAGGGCTAGGGGCGGATAGCCAAGTCGTGGAGCTGGCTTCAAATGACGGCTACTTGTTGCAATACATGCAGCAGCTGGGCATCCCCTGCCTTGGTATCGAGCCCACCAGAGCTACTGCAGAGGCTGCTCGAGCTAAGGGCATCGAAACGTTGGAGCGCTTCTTCGGTTTGGCCCTTGCTGAGGAGCTGCCACCGGCAGATTTGGTGGTAGCGAACAATGTCCTGGCGCATGTACCGGATATCAATGATTTTGTTGCTGGTATCGCCCGCCTCCTCAAGCCCAAAGGCAGGGTTTCAATCGAGTTTCCCCACCTGCTGCGGCTGCTTAAAGGAAATCAGTTCGACACGATCTACCACGAGCATTACAGCTACCTAAGCTTGCGCACGGTTCAGCGCATAGCTGCGGCCTATGGCCTGGAAGTTGTGGATGTTGAGCAGTTGACCACCCACGGCGGTAGTTTGCGGGTTTGGTTGGCCAAACGTGGAATAACAGAACCCACAGCAGCAGTGGGCGCCTTGTTGATCGATGAAGCAGAGGCAGGTTTGGAATCGTTGGCAGCTTATGCGGACTTCCAATCCCGGGCTGAAACTGCTAAGCACGCTCTGCTTGAGTTCCTGTTGCAGGCCAAACGGAGCGGCCAACGTGTGCTGGGCTATGGCGCTGCAGCAAAAGGGAATACTTTGCTCAACTACGCAGGCATCAAAGCTGACCTACTACCAGCTGTGGCAGATCGTGCTTTCAGTAAGCAGGGCAAGATGTTGCCAGGCAGCCATATCCCCGTGATTAGCGCTGAGGAGCTTGATGCTCAAAATCCTGATGTCTTATTGGTGTTGCCTTGGAATCTGATCAATGAAGTGAGAGAGCAACTCCCTGCGTATGAGCTCGTGACGGCGATCCCAAAACTTCAGCGTTGGATCAAAGAGGATTGAGATGAACGACGAAATAGTGCGCCAAATTCCTTACACCAAGCCTTCGATCACTGATCTCGAGGTGCAGTACGCAACTGATGCCGCTGCCAATGGCTGGGGCAAGCACTGTTATGACTACATAACGCGCTTTGAGGACGCATTCAAGACTTATTTAGGTGTGAAGTATGCCATCGCTACAAGTAGCTGCACCGGTGCGCTTCACATGGGCATGCATGCACTGGGTATCGGCCAAGGTGACGAAGTCATCATGGCCGATACCAACTGGGTCGCAACCGCTGCACCTATTGTGCACCTGGGGGCTCAGCCGGTTTTTGTGGATATTCTGCCGGACAGTTGGTGTTTAGATCCCGAAAAAGTAGAGGCTGCGATTACCCCTAAGACCAAAGCAATTGTTGCGGTGCATCTCTATGGGAACCTCTGCGATATGGAAGCTCTGCTGGCCATTGGTCAGCGCAACGGCATTCCTGTAATTGAAGACTCAGCTGAGGCCATTGGCTCAATTTATTATGGTAGGCGTTCAGGAACGATGGGCCGCTTTGGCGCCTTTTCATTCCATGGCACAAAGACAATCACCACTGGCGAGGGTGGCATGTTTGTGACCAATGATCCTGATCTTTACGAGCAGGTGCTGACCCTCTCTAACCATGGGCGTGCCCGATCGCAAAA
>WTGE01000096.1 GCA_011525445.1 Synechococcus sp. CO36386bin_37 | reverse complement strand
AACATCCAAGGCCAAGCGCAACCAGCGCAGCGCCACCTGGAAGGCCAAGGCAGCAGTTGCCGCCCAGCGTGCAATGTCCATCGGCAAATCTGTGTTGAGTGGTCGTGCCCAGGGTTTTGTCTACCCGGTAAGTGAGTCCGAAGACGGCGAATCCTGAATGGCACCGGGGAGGTGGATGCGCCGCAGAGTTCGATCCGGATCCACCTCCACAACAACATCCGCCAGCATGTCTTGAAAACTGTTCGACGGCAGCGAGCAGAGGATCATGCGGATGAAGCAATCCAATTCCGAAGCTGAGAGGGATGCCCCCTTCTGGGCCTGAAGGGTTGCTTCCTGTTGTTGCTTCCACAGCAACGGAGCGTTGAAGTTCGTTGCTCGCAATTGCCAGAGTTGATCGAAGCCATCCCAAATGACTTCGTAATTGGCCAGCACTGGCTGCAGCTTCTGGCGCCACTCCAGCTCCTGTGGAGTCAAGGGGGTGTCGAGATGAGGCTCATCTGAGGAAAGGCGACCGCTTGATCTGCAGCCCACGAACCAACCTTCAAAGATCAGCAAGTTCGCATCGCAGCGTCGCCAACCGTTGCGATCTCCACGGCCCTGTCGTTTGGCTTTGTCGAAGCAAGGCATCAAGACCTCCTGACCCTGACGCCATCGCTGAAGACAGTCTTGTAGGAGCTCCAAGTCATGGCTGCCTGGCAGGGCGCGGGGCACACCCCAGGGGTTGCCGCGCATGGCCGCATCAAGCCGTTCAGCCTCGAAATAAAAATCGTCAAGCGAAACCACCTGGATGGAGAGGTCGAGTGCCTTTGCGGCGGCTTCAATCCATTGCCCGAGTGTGGTTTTCCCACATCCAGGCAAAGCGCTGAGTCCGAGCAGACGACGTTCTCCCTGCCAATGCTCCGCCAGGCTCAGGATGGGAAGACCAACAGACCACAACCAATCCGGCGCCGCTTTGGGGTGCCATTGATCGAGGGACACCTGGTGGCGCTTGCTTCTCCTCTGCTGTTCAACCCAGGCGGCGGCATCTCCCAACTCGAGTTGCTGAAGCAATCGATGTTGATCGCCGCTCGGGATGAAACGTTGGCCCTCAGGATCCAACTTTGAACGCCTCCAGAACAACGGCGTAGACAAATCCCAGCCGCAGGTTGTCGAGCCAGGGGAAACGACGGCGCCAGAGCACCAGTAATTCACAGGCCACAAGGGCATACAGGGCAGTGAATGTCCTCACTCCAACGGCATTCTCCAGATGGACTGTGAGGCTGCTGCCGATAAAAAAACCGACTAGAAGAATTAATAACGAAGCGCTGCGACGCCACCAAGGGCCAGACCATTGGCGTCTGAGTCCTGCACCCCAAACGCTCTGCAAACCCGCTAGGCGTGTGCGCTGGAGTGAGCTCATCGATATGGCACCGATAGCAGGGACTCCAGATACTTCAGCGTCACAGTTCCCTCCTGGCAAGTGGGACCAGAAAGAACGGCAGCCGGATGTCCAGGATCTCCCAAATGATCGACCACTGCTGTAGCGACGTCTTCGGCATGACTGAGAGCAGCCTCATCCCAGGGAGATGGGGTCAGCAAGCAACGCAAACCCGCAGCTTTTGCTGCCGACAAACCCGCTGCTGAATCTTCTACTGCGAGGCTCCCAGCGCTACTGGCCCCGCTTCGTTTAAGGGCCAGCAAGTAGCCATCCGGAGCTGGCTTTCCTGAAGACACATCGTCCGATGTCACAACGCCATCGAAGTGGGGGATCTGCGCTTGGATCTGTTCAAGCAGAGCCATCACGGAAGCTGATCCACTCGAGGTGACGATCCACTGCCGCACCCCGGCCCGGTTCAGCTCCTGCAGAAGCCTCCTGACGCCGGGGCGCAATTTCACGTGTCCTTGACGGACACGTTCCAAATAATGCAAGCGTTTGCGATCACGCACCTGTTCCAGTTGCTTCTGGCTAAGGCGTACACCACAGGCTTCAGCATGAAGCTTCACCCTGCGGAGACCACCGGGAATCGCCAGAAGCTTGTTGTAGAGCATTTCATCCCAATCGAAGGGGAGATTTAGCTCCTTAAAAGCCCTGTTGAAAGCCGGCCGATGACCGTCCATTTCCGTGTCGGCCAAGGTGCCATCCACATCCCAAAAGACC
>WTGE01000361.1 GCA_011525445.1 Synechococcus sp. CO36386bin_37 | reverse complement strand
TTGAAACCCACGTTCCTCCAAGCGTGAACTCACTTTGTCTAAAACGGACTCCCATTGAGGAAACCCTCCTGGGAGAGGCGCCTGAAACTGAATCCCAGCCCGATAGGCCCCTTTGCTTTGTAGTTGCAGCCGAAGCGAAAACGGAGAGGAAGCCAGCCTGGACCGAATTGATTGATTGACTCCGTAAAATTTTTCAAGGGGTTCCTGGATGACTTGTCGACTGAAAAGTGTTCTCAGGATTAGATTCAGCCGAGCACCGTGAACTTCCAGGAGACTCGACGCACTGAACGGAACCGTCTGTTGACGGACTGATGCAGAGAAGTTCCAGCCGTTTTCGGGTTGCTCTGCAGCAAGGGAGATGGAACGATCACCCACGAATCCTCCCCAGTGAAGTTGATTACCCTTCAAGCGCAGTGCAAGACAGCCGTGGCTTGCTTGCTGGAGAAGAGGAGCTGTTGTTCCACTGATTGAAGCCAAAGCATCTCCAGTCCAAACCACACCTGGCCCCTTGGTTAGATGTTGCATGCAACGTTGTTGCAACGAATGGGGCTCAGCAGGCGCTTCTGGCTGACGCTTGAGCCTTTGGATGAATTGCTGACGATGCAATTCATCAGAACCAATGATGACGAGACTTAAAACCGGATGAGATCGCAGCTGTTGCGTGTCTGATCTGAGCAATCCATCGGGAAGGATTAGATAGGCATCACCATCTTCCGACCAACCTTGCCACCAGATGGAACGTCCTTGCCGCTTCCACAGTTCAGAGGCGCGATCGAGTCCGAGTCGTTGATTCCAAAGCTTTGGAGCTGGACGACTTGAATCGCCATGAAAAGCCTGGATCAGACTGAATGCATCTGAAATCCGATCCAAGGAATCATCAATTCCATCGTCCTGACGGGACGATGGATTTATGACAATACCTAACAATCCTGCTGTTAAAAGGAGGGTCAATCCCAGAACGGTGCATGGCTGGGATTTGACGACAGATCGACAGAAGGAAATCTTGAGGAGAGAGTCAGGTGCGGTCACGCGAGCGCCTACGACGACGATCTTTCCACTCGATAGTGGAAAGATAAGTGACTACCACACTGACAAAAACCAAAAGAACCGCAGCGGTCATCGCCAATCCCTGACTGACGATGGGGGCTTGCAGTGCTTCGTTCACGTCAGAAATTCAGGGTGCCATCGCCGTTGCGGCCCCAGACCACCATTGCGATCGAAAAACTGAAAACTGCAGCCAGGGATGCCCAGGCAATTGTGAAGAGCATGGAGATCACGCTTGAATGGGCACAGTTTACCTAAGTTCTTCTCCGGAACTGACGAGTTTATTCATTTCTTCTCATGACGATGATGGTTTCTGGAACTTCAAGCGTCCTGCAGCCGGAACGCACAACCATGCGTTACCCCAATGCAAGGGTCATTGTTCTCAATGATGACTTCAATACCTTTGAACATGTTGTGGAGAGTTTGTGCAAAGTCATTCCTGGAATGAATAGTGATAAGGCCTGGTCACTTGCCCATCAAATCGATGGAGAAGGCTCTGCTGAAGTCTGGTCGGGCCCTTTGGAGCCAGCGGAGCTTTATCACCAACAACTCAGCAGCGAGGGTCTCACGATGGCACCACTTCAACTGAATTGATCCCATTCCTTCATGCGTTTCGTGAAGCGTATGCTCACGGTTCGGCTCGTCAGTCCTGATGCCATGCATTTGTGTCGCGTCTCTTTCGGATTTTGACTGTTTTTGACGGGATCGATCTGAACAATTTTTAAATAGTTCCCTTTTCAACGTTCTTGCCTGGTGCAATTTCAAGCCTTAATAATTGGCCTTGCTATGAGGTCTGATACTTAACGATCAATGGATTCGCGCCCGCTAACCGGACACACGCGATCTCTTCATAGCATTGGTTTTGCTGCTGTCTGTGTGATTGCAGTTTTGTCGCTCCTCGTCATCTCCCGTAAAAGAGACGGTTTAGACTCATGCACTTGGTGAAATAAGCGTTGGCGTAACTGCTTTCTCGGCTGATTTGGATTCGTTGACCTTGTTCTGTCATTGAGATTGTCAGACGACTGATTGATAATTGAATACAAGGATAACTCTCAATTCGAGTTTAAGCGATCAGCTGCATTCTGGCTGTTTATATC
>WTGE01000095.1 GCA_011525445.1 Synechococcus sp. CO36386bin_37 | reverse complement strand
TGCCCGATTCGTTTACGGTTCGTGTCTTTTCTGGTCCGACACCCCCTGGTCCAGCCCGTGCCCCTTCTGGTATTTCTCACTGTTAGAACAGCATTGATTGCACTGTCTGTTCCGGCCCTGCTCACTCCACGAACCCCCCCCCCTCCGAGCAATCCACCTGAAACAACGATCTAAGACGACTTCTTCGGATTTCAAACATTCACCCCTCAGAGCCGCATGACGGAATTTGAAAACAACATCTCGAGAAGAGCGCGTTTTGAATCACGATTTGAACGACTGCTATGGCGGTTTCGCCTTGTCACCATTCTGCCTGTATTGATGAGCTTGATTGGCAGTATCAGCTGTTTCATCTTGGGTACTCAGGAGGAGCTCCATGCACTGAAAAAACTGTTTTATGGAACCTTTAATCAGGAAAAAAGCATTTTATTACTGGGAAAAGTAGTAGGAGGGATTGATTATTACGTCATTGGCATTGCGCTTTTAATTTTTGGTTACGGAGTTTATGAATTAATCATCTCAGATATCGACCCAAGGCTCCAAGATTTATCCAACGAACGCCGTAATATCTTGAGCATTAACTCACTTGAGGGACTCAAACAGAAACTTACAAATGTAATCATAGTTGCCTTAATTGTTACAGCGTTTAAACTGATGATCAGCTTTCATGTAAATTCTATTTCTGAGTTGCTCCAATATTGCGGATGTGTTCTCATGCTCGCATTTAGCGCTTGGCTTGTCGGAAAAAGCCATAAAGAGTAACGATATAAGAACCATTAAATGCCCACAAATTACAATGCCTAGCACGGTTCAGTCATGGACATAAAAGAACTCCATTGATCATGAATCTCTTAAACTGAATGTTGCAGCTCACAAACGATGAGACTTTACCCAAAAGGAACAGGTGCTGGCATTTCTCTATTCATTTTGATTGTGCTTGGGATTTATACCGTCTCTCAAGTTGAAAGCATGAAGCGCGCGGCATTTCGGGAGGGTTTTAGTTGTGCCAATAACGAAAATACCCAAAGCCTCCACTCCCCGTATCAATGCAAAGAGTACAGAGACGAACTCAGCGTAAAAAACTAAGCATGCTCACTGCAACTGATAGCACTTGTTGACGTTTTTAGCCAATTACGTCGCCTCCCATGCAAGGAAAGAAAGAGTAGATCAGTGACGGTGAATTGGAATAAAGAGGCGCAGCAACGTGCAAACAAATCAAAAAAGACAATTAAATTAAGATTAATATATCAATTAAAAACACAAATTAATTCTATCAAAAAGAATTTCTTCAAGGATCTAAAAACGATGTCAACAATTTACATCGCTGATCTACAACGTAATTGAATATCAACTGATAAGTAGCTTTGCCGGGATCAGATAAGTCAATTCCACTGCTTTGTTCAAAGCAGTGGAATTGATAAATTCAACAGACCGGAAGAAAATCTGTGATCAAGAGAGTGACTTAAGGTCGCTTGCTAGTTCTAATACTCTCAATAGCAGCCGCATAATCAGGCTGATTAAACACACCAGAACCACTCACAATCGCGTTTGCGCCAGCCTCAATCACTTTCCAGGCATTAGCACCTTTAACGCCACCATCCACCTCAATCCATGGATCAAGGCCTTTTTCATCACACATTCGACGTAAATCCCTGATTTTTTGGACCTGATTATCGATGAAGCTCTGACCACCAAAACCTGGATTGACACTCATAATGAGAACAAGATCACAGAGTTCCAGGCAATACTCAAGAGTATCAAGGGGAGTGCTGGGATTCAGAACGGCACCCGCCATTTTTCCTAAATCCTTGATCTGAGCCAGGTTGCGATGCAAATGAGGACAAGCCTCAACCTGCACAGAAATAATGTCGGCTCCCGCTTTTGCGAAATCCTCGACGTAGTTTTCAGGCTCGACAATCATGAGATGAACGTCCAACGGCTTTTTGGTCACTGGACGAAGAGCTTCAACAATCAGGGGGCCAATCGTGATATTGGGAACAAAACGGCCATCCATCACATCCACATGGATCCAATCAGCACCTGCCTCATCAACTGCTTTGACGTCCTCACCCAAGCGGGAAAAATCAGCAGACAGGATCGATGGAGAGATCACCAGGGGTTTGGTGCTCATGACGGATTGCGCTCGAGGACGGGTCGATTGTAAGGAGCGTTGATACCACTGATACAGTGAGCCGCGCACCTGAGACAGAAATCCCTGCTGCTGCAGGCTTTCTCCTCAAAGCCCCTCTTTACCCCCCGCAGCACTGACGTGGATCGCACTCTCATCCAGGAAATTCTCGAGATTGTCGAGCAGGCCGCCATCGCTTCCGCCACGCTCTCCGGCAAAGGTCTGAAGGATGAAGCTGATGCCTTGGCTGTTGATGCCATGCGCAAACGCATGAACAAGATCCAAATGCAAGGGCGGATCGTGATTGGAGAGGGCGAACGCGACGAAGCTCCCATGCTTTACATCGGGGAAGAAGTTGGAACGGGCACCGGTCCCGGTGTGGATTTCGCAGTTGACCCTTGCGAGGGCACCAATCTTTGCGCTTACAGCCAACGTGGCTCAATGGCGGTTCTGGCGGCTTCCGACCGTGGTGGACTATTTAATGCTCCTGACTTCTACATGAAGAAGTTGGCTGCTCCCCCAGCAGCCAAGGGAAAAGTGGACATTCGCAAATCCGCCACTGAAAACATCAAGATTCTCAGTGAGTGTCTCGGTCTTGCTCCTGACGAACTGACTATCGTCGTGATGGATCGTGCTCGCCATAAAGATCTGATCGCGGAGATTCGTGCAACTGGTGCTCGAATTCAGCCCATTTCAGATGGTGACGTTCAAGCCGCTATTGCCTGTGGCTTTGCCGGAACCGGAACCCATTGCCTCATGGGCATTGGTGCTGCTCCCGAGGGTGTGATATCGGCTGCCGCCATGCGCGCACTTGGCGGTCATTTTCAAGGCCAGTTGGTCTATGACCCAGCAATCGCCCAAACATCTGAGTGGGCCGATATGACGAAGGAAGGCAATCTCGCCCGCCTTGCAGAAATGGGGATTACCGACCCCGATAAGGTGTACGAAGCCAATGAGCTCGCCTGCGGAGAGCACGTCGTGTTCGCTGGCAGTGGGATTACAGATGGTCTTCTTTTCAATGGAGTTAAGTTCGAATCGGACTGCACTCGCACGAGCAGCTTGATCATCAGCAACCTGAACAACACCTGCAGTTTCACGAACACCATCCACATGAAGGATGGAGCTCAGAGCATCGCCTTGAGCTAACCAAGATCACTCGCAGTTATAGAGGGGTTCATCCATGCATATCGCCGTTGTCGGCCTCAGTCATCGAACGGCTCCGGTCGAAGTGCGCGAAAAACTCAGTATTCCTGAGCAAACCATGGAGGAATCTCTGCTCAACCTGCGCAGCCATGAGCAGGTGCTTGAGGCATCCATTCTCAGCACCTGCAACAGACTTGAGATCTACACCCTGGTTCGCAATCCTGATTCAGGAATTGCGGCCGTTCGCGATTTCCTCAGCGGCCATTCAGGTTTGAAGAGTCGTGACCTATCCCCACATCTTTTTGCCTATCACCACGACGAAGCGATTGCCCATTTGCTGCGCGTGGCGGCTGGTCTTGACAGCCTTGTCTTAGGTGAAGGTCAGATTCTCTCCCAGGTCAAGAAGATGATGCGCCTGGGACAGGAGCACAAATCCATTGGTCCGATTCTCAATCGTTTGCTCACACAGGCTGTCAGCACAGGCAAACGGGTGCGCTCTGAAACCAATCTCAGCACCGGTGCGGTCTCTGTCAGTTCAGCGGCGGTTGAATTGGCGCAACTCAAACTTGGACAGTCTCGCGGTCAAGATGCCTTGCTTTCACTGGAAAGTGAGCAGATCGCTGTTGTAGGCGCTGGTCGGATGAGCCGATTGTTATTGCAACATCTCCAAGCCAAAGGGGCCTCCGACGTGGTGCTGCTCAATCGCACCATTGAACGCGCCACTGCCTTAGCAAATGATTTTCCGAATCTTGGGATTCAATGCCGTGGATTGGATAATCTCGACCAGTGCCTGAGCACCTGCTCGTTGGTCTTCACCAGCACAGCTGCAAATAATCCAATAATTGATGCTGCAAGGTTGAACGCTCTCAATCGGCGGAGCTCACTGCGTTTAATCGATATCGGAGTACCTCGGAACATCGCTTCAGACGTCATCGATCTGCAAGGGGTGGAATCTCACGATGTTGACGATCTTCAGGAAGTTGTCGAGCGCAACCAGGAAGCAAGGCAGCAAGTGGCACGCGAGGCTGAAGGGTTGCTTCAGGAGGAAGGTCGATTATTCCTTGAGTGGTGGGACAGTCTGGAGGCAGTTCCAACAATCAACCGTTTAAGGGCCTCTCTGGAAGACATCCGGGTTGAGGAACTCACTAAAGCGCTAAGCCGAATGGGTCCCGATTTCTCAGCGAGAGAACGAAAAGTTGTTGAGGCGTTAACGAAAGGAATCATCAACAAGATTCTCCATACGCCAGTGACTCAGCTCAGAAGTCCTCAGCAACGATGCGACCGTCAGCAGGCCCTCCAGGTCGTTGAAAAAATCTTTGATTTGGAACCTGGAGCTTCAACCTAAGATCACGTTTCAACTACCTCAACGATCTGGCCCAAGGGTTGGCTTAGTTGGGAAAAAGTCCGTTAAATTTACCCGGCAAAGCCGAAAGGCGGAGGGTGCATGAAGCGAGTACTGGCAATCATTCTCGGTGGAGGGGCTGGAACCCGTCTCTACCCACTGACAAAGATGAGAGCCAAGCCTGCTGTTCCTCTAGCAGGTAAATATCGTTTGATTGATATTCCAATCAGCAATTGCATTAATTCAAGCATCAACAAGATGTACGTGTTGACGCAATTCAATAGCGCGTCTCTCAATCGCCATCTCAGCCAGACCTACAACCTCAATGCTGGATTCGGCCAAGGCTTTGTTGAAGTTTTAGCCGCACAACAAACACCAGACAGTCCCTCTTGGTTTGAAGGAACTGCTGATGCTGTACGTCAATATCAAACGCTCTTCAGCGAATGGGACGTCGATGAATATTTGATTCTCTCGGGTGATCAGCTCTATCGGATGGATTACAGCCGATTCGTCGAGCATCATCGCAGCACAGGTGCTGATCTCACTGTTGCTGCACTTCCCGTAGATGCTGAGCAGGCTGAATCGTTCGGTTTGATGCGAACAGATGAGAATGGCAACATCAAAGAATTCAGAGAAAAACCCAAAGGCGATTCCTTGAGGGAGATGGCCGTTGACACCTCCCGTTTTGGGCTCAGTGAAGAGTCGTCCAAAGAGCGTCCATACCTTGCCTCGATGGGCATCTACGTCTTTAGTCGTAAAACGCTCTTCAATCTTCTCCAGGAGAATCCTGGGCACAAAGACTTCGGTAAGGAAGTGATTCCTGAAGCCCTCTCACGCGGAGACTCCCTGAAGAGCTACGTGTTTGATGATTACTGGGAAGACATCGGAACCATTGGTGCTTTCTACGAAGCCAATCTCGCCTTGACCCAACAACCAACCCCACCCTTCAGCTTCTACGATGAAGCCTTTCCGATTTACACCCGACCTCGTTATTTGCCGCCAAGCAAATTAGTCGACAGCCAGATTACGGAGTCCATCATCGGTGAAGGATCAATACTTAAGGCATGCAGTATTCACCATTCTGTTCTTGGGGTGAGGAGTCGCGTAGAAAACGATGTTGTTCTCCATGATTCATTGTTGATGGGAGCAGACTTCTTTGAATCCCAACATGAACGTGAGACCTTGAGAGATCGCGGTGGCATTCCAGTGGGGGTTGGGGAACGAACCACAGTGAAACGAGCGATCCTGGATAAAAACGCTCGTATTGGCCGTAACGTGTCCATCATCAACAAGGACCGCGTTGAAGAAGCCGATCGTGCCGACCAGGGCTTCTACATCCGCAATGGAATCGTTGTTGTCGTCAAGAACGCATCGATCCCCGATGACACGGTGATTTAAAACCCTTGGCTTCCATCTTTTATTCCTGACAGAATTCCAGTTGTTTGCAGCCGATTTTTGATCCCGTGGTCACACTGAATCCAGTGAATGGGTTCATTGATGTCCAAATCCCACTTTGGTCTCATTGGTCTTGGCGTAATGGGCGAAAACCTCGTTCTCAATGCCGAGAGCAATGGTTTCTCAAGTGTTGTTTACAACCGCACTTATTCCAAGACCGAAGACTTTCTGAAGGGTCGTGGTGCCGGTAAAAACATTCAAGGCGCACGTGACCTTCAGGACTTTGTTAATAAATTGGAGAGACCGCGACGCATCTTAATGATGGTGAAAGCAGGCGGTCCTGTTGATGCTGTGATTGAACAGATATCACCTTATTTGGATCAGGGAGATCTGTTGATTGATGGAGGGAATTCTGAATATCACGATACGGAACGTCGCGTCGCTGATCTTGAAAGCAAGAGCTTCGGGTTTATCGGGATGGGAGTTTCTGGGGGTGCAAAGGGTGCTCTTGAAGGTCCGAGCATGATGCCGGGAGGTACAAAAGCCTCCTACGACGCGATCGAAAGTCTCGTCTCCAAAATGGCTGCTCAAGTAGAAGACGGCCCCTGTGTGACCTATATCGGCCCTGGCGGATCAGGTCACTTTGTCAAAACCGTGCACAACGGAATCGAATACGGCATTGAGCAGATTCTTGCCGAAGGCTATGACTTGATGAAAAGAGTGGGAGGCATGAACGGCACACAGATGGCCGATGTCTTTGCCTCTTGGAACAACACGGAAGAACTCGCGTCTTACCTCGTTGAAATCACCGAAGTCTGCCTGCGCACCAAGGATCCTGACGATGGCACCGATCTCATCGAAAAAATTCAGGACAAAGCAGGACAGAAAGGCACCGGTCTCTGGACTGTCGTCAGTGCGTTGCAGATGGGTGCTTCGGTCCCCACTATCTACGCAGCCCTCAACGGCCGGGTGATGAGCTCGATGAAAGATCAACGCGTGAAGGCTGAGTCCATTCTCAAAGGTCCTGCTGTCAAAGCTTTTGATTTGGGCACTCCTGACGATGGAATGGCCCCGCTCATGGACGCCATGGTCCTTGCCTGTATGGCGAGTTATGCCCAAGGAATGGAACTGCTTCGTATTGCTTCAGCAGAGCATGACTACAACTTGAATATGCCTTCGATTGCACAGATCTGGAAAGGTGGCTGCATCATTCGCGCACGTCTGCTTAAAAGAATCCAGGATGCATTTACAACTGATCCGCAGCTCAATAACTTGTTGATTGATCCTTGGTTTGCCAATCAAGTCAATACAAGACTTCCTGGATTAGCCAAAGTGGTTGCTGGGGCCGCTGAAGCCGGAATTCCAGTGCCTTGTTTAAGCAGTACGCTCGACTACATCAACAGTTATCGCACTGCAAGGCTCCCCCAAAATGCGGTTCAAGCCATGCGCGACTGCTTTGGATCCCACACCTATCAACGGGTCGATAAAGAAGGGACCTTCCACACCGAATGGTTAGGTTGAGGTGGATTGAATGACCTCCTATCGAATCGAAAGAGCTCATGATTCCGAGGATCTAGCTCGAAAGGCATCTGAGCACATTGCCACAGCCATCCAGGTGGCTCTTGATCAACGTGATCGTGCTCAGATTGCATTATCCGGAGGGACGACCCCGTCCAAGGCCTATCAGCAACTCGGCCATCAACATCTCCCCTGGGATCGCGTGGATGTCTACCTCGGGGACGAACGCTGGGTGTCAGCAGACGACTCATCCAGCAATGCCCGCATGTTGCGCGCAACGCTGCTCCAGTCAGGGGAGCCAGGAGCTTCAGCCTGCTTTCATCCCGTTCCAACCGTTGAGCTTCCGTCCCCAGAAGCGAGCGCCGATGCATTCACAGACCTGATAGCCAAACACTGCACTGGCGATCCACCCATCTTTGACATGATGCTCCTTGGGCTAGGAGATGACGGCCACACGGCATCCCTTTTCCCAGGAACGGAAGCTCCTACAGTCCGTGATCGCTGGACCACGATCGGACGGGGTAAGGGGTTGGAACGCATCACACTGACAGCACCTGTACTCAGCGCATCCAGACAAGTGATTTTTCTTGTGAGTGGTGACAAGAAACGGGAAGCTCTTCGTCGATTGCTCGATCCTGATGAATCATCCGATCGAACCCCTGCCAAATTGGTTCAACCCGACTCTCAAATCGTGGTTCTCGCTGACCACGCAGCCTGTGAAGGTCTTTAAATAAAACCCTTCAGCGTGTTCGAGATGGTCACCACTCGTGTCTCATTCGATTCATGGGCCCCACTTAATGACACGATCATGGGTGGGGCCAGCAATGCCAGCTGCCGCCTCACGCCCGAAGGCCTGCTCCTGGAGGGTGAGGTCGTGAGTGAAGGTGGTGGATTCGTGAGTTGCCGTTCACCTGTGTTTCGACCTCCACTCGATTTCAGCTCTTGCTCCGGGCTTCGACTTTCGCTGGATGGAGAAGGTCGCAGTTTCAAATTTGCTGTGGCCTGCCGCGATGGTGTCTTCGGTCTCACTGAAATGATTCCCGGTGGTCTGCGCTGGGTGACCACTGTTGCGACGCAGCCATCGACTACCACTGTTGTTGAGATTCCTTTCGAACGGCTCAAACCTGTTGTGCGAGCCAATCCAGTCGCACTTCCCGTGCGGTTTGATTCCAAATGCATCACGCGACTTCAGTTGCTGCATTCGCGTTTCGGCGATGACGGCCAAGCCAATCTGGGGTATCGACCAGGTGCTATCCGAATGCTGTTGCGTTCCGTTGAAGCCTTCTGAAATGGGATCCTGTGCTGCTCTTGAAACGCTGATCGCTGCAGCGGCTGATGTTTGTCGCAAACCCTTCATTCATGCGGTGCTTTCCGGCGAGGATGCGACAACCGAGGATTACCGTGCACGCATTGAATGTCGTGATAGCGAGGGCAAACGGTTGCCAGAGCTCGATCTGGAGCTTGAGGTGTATCGCAGTGGTTCCGATCTGAATCTCACGATGACCTGGACGGAGCAGCCCGAACGGCCCATGCTTTGGCATGGTCAACACCCTGTGTGGATGGATGGAGAAAATGGCAAGCGCTGTTCTGCTCCATCGGATGGGGCACCACTCGAAGCGCTGGCACGCCGTCTTCGGGCAGTTCTCACCTGATTATGAAATTGATTGCCTGTCTGCTTTTCTTCAGGCTGAAGCGCAGACGATATTCATACTTTTCTCGTGGATTTAATCAGCCACGAATTGTTTGAGAAATCAAAACCATCCCAAATCAACATTATTTGACCTGCGTCGCGGAATCTAATCACTAAATACCAATTCATCCATCTGGAACTAATCTTCTACCCCTATCAAATCAAAATCAAGGTTGGTCTGTTACTGCCCCGCGACTCGAACTTGAAACGAGTCGTGCATATTTACCAAGGATTCCAGTCTTGTAGCGAGGCATATGTCCTGGCCAAACGCTGCGGCGTCTTTCGAGTTCAGACTCATCAACATTCAGTTGAAGAAGGTTCTGGTCAGCATCAACCGTGATGCTGTCACCTTCCTGCACGAGACCGATCGTTCCACCAACAGCTGCTTCTGGTGCAACATGACCAACAACCAAACCGTAGGTTCCACCGCTGAATCGACCATCCGTAATCAAAGCCACCTTTTCCCCTAATCCTTGCCCAACAATTGCAGCAGTTGGTGCAAGCATTTCACGCATTCCAGGCCCTCCCACAGGTCCTTCCTGACGAATAACGATCACATCGCCAGCACGAACCTGTTTGCCGATGATGGATGCCAGACAATCCTCTTCGCTTTCAAAAACGCGAGCAGGGCCAGTGAGAACTGGTGTTTTAACACCGCTGATTTTGGCAACAGCTCCCTCGTTTGCCAAATTCCCCTTCAGTATGGCTAAGTGCCCTTTCTCGTAAAGAGGATGACTCACTGGCCTGATGACATCTTGGCCTTCAGGCGGTTTTGAGGGGACATCAGCCAACAGTTGCTTCAATGTTTTCCCTTCAATCGTGCGGCAATTCCCATGGAGCAATCCTGCGTCCAACAGTAATTTCATGACTTGCGGGATTCCACCCGCCCGATGTAAATCCACAGTGACAAAACGACCACTGGGTTTGAGATCGCAAATCACAGGAACACGCCCCCGGATCATTTCAAAGTCATCAATGCTCAAATCCACGCCAGCTGTGCGTGCAATAGCGAGCAAGTGCAATACAGAATTTGTGGACCCACCCACAGCCATAATCACACTGATGGCATTTTCAAAGGCCTCACGGGTGAGTAGATCAAGAGGGCGAATATTGGCTTGAATCGCTTCAACGAGAACTTCTCCAGAACGGGCCGCGCTCTCAGCCTTTTCCTCATCTTCTGCAGCCATTGTTGAACTGTAGGGAAGACTTAGACCCATCGTTTCAATGGCAGCACTCATCGTGTTAGCAGTGAACATTCCTCCACAGCTACCTGCACCTGGGCAAGCATTTTTTTCAATCGCTGTGAGCTGCTCTTCATCAATTTTTCCACTTGTAATCTGACCGACCGCTTCAAAAGAACTCACAACAGTGAGATCACAACCGCCAAGTTTCCCAGGCTTAATGGTTCCCCCATACACAAAAATTGAGGGAATATTCATCCGTGCCATGGCCAACATGGCGCCTGGCATGTTCTTGTCGCAACCACCAACTGCAAGAACACCATCCATGCTCTGACCGTTGCAAGCCGTTTCAATGGCATCAGCGATCACCTCACGGCTCACCAAGGAATATTTCATTCCTTCAGTACCCATGGAAATGCCATCGCTCACCGTGATCGTGCCGAACATCTGAGGCATTCCCCCAGCCTTTCGAACAGCATCTTCGGCACGACGAGACAGACCGTCCAACCCAACGTTGCACGGTGTGATCGTGCTGTAACCGTTGGCGATCCCTACGATTGGCTTGCCGAAATCATCATCTCCGAAACCAACAGCTCTCAGCATTGCTCGGTTGGGAGAGCGTTGAATGCCTTGAGTGACGGCGTCTGAACGGAGCATGGCAACAACTGGATCGCAGATGGTGACAGGATCCAACTTACCGGCAGCTGTGATTAGCTCTTGGAGCCAAGATCTTCCAGTTGACGGCGAACATCGGAGATTGCGTTGTTGAGCTGGTCCACACGGTGCTCGAGCTGACCATCTCGATCAGCAACCTCATTGGCCTCAATGGCCTCGCTTCCATCTTGCATGCGCGGGGCATAAAGCATGGATCGCTGACGCTTCAACCGTTGTCTCCGCTCTGCTTCGGTGAGCAACCACCATCCCACTCCTGCTGCTCCAATCAAAGCTCCGCTCAGGAGCGTGAAGAGTGTTCCCGACGTGGACTCCTGCGACCTGCTCATCGCTGACAGCGGATTTCTCCAATGCTAGTTGGAGAGTGCTGTTCTGATCTGCAGCCGACGAGTTGTGTTGCCAATACCAGGTGAAATCTGACCGCTCTCGTTGAGTTCTTCATCAATGCAGGCGGTATGAAGGGTGAGTTCAGGAAATGTTTCACCCAGCCTTTTGAGTCCAGGGC
>WTGE01000329.1 GCA_011525445.1 Synechococcus sp. CO36386bin_37 | reverse complement strand
TGAGTTGGCTCGCGGATCGATCGTGTTGTTGGGCGAGCTCTTGGATTTCCTGATTGGTGCAAACCCCTTGAATGGCGACAACGTCGTTCTCCTGATCCACCAGCCCTGCCATGCAGAGTTGTGGTGCGGCGCCGTCGGTGCGCCAGGGCTCGAGGTTCAACGTCATTTCATCGGCGACCATGCCCGCCGTCACCAGTTGGATGGCGAATTGATTGAGGGATACCAGCCGTTGTTCTTCGAAGAGCGCGGTTTCAGGCCCCAGTGGCAGGGTGAGTTGGCGTTCCTTGAGGGCCTGTTGGAGTGCCTGAATTACAGCTTCCCGTTGGCTGCGCTGGGGTGATTGTGGTGTCAATTGAATAGCCCCCTCTGGCATGGGGAAAGCTTCCATCGCGGCGGTGTGGGGAGGTGAGGTCATGGTTGTTGGAGGTATTGCAGAACCCAGCGACGAAGGGGTGCATCAGCCCCCTCTCGTTCCGGCTTGATCAGATGATTCCGCAGGGCATCCACCAGCTGTTCCGTGCCTTCAACGGTGGCCATCAGGCTGGAGAAGGCGGGCAAACGTTTGAGCTCAAGGGCCGCTGCGGTGGCGATGGCTGTGGAGCGTCGCTTCTCTTCCAAGAGCTTGCTCGCCCAAGCCTGCTTGTGATCACAGGCTGGCCCGATCTCCCGTTGGCTCATACCTTCGCCGTAGAGCTGCCAGGCCCGCCGGCGTTCAGGCGCTTTGGCAAATTTCTTGGCCTCTTTCTCCATCTCCAGCGGCATCAACGCCTCGATGGCTCGGCTAAGAGCGAGATCGATCTTTTGGCGCAGCTCCCGATCGTCTTGGCCACCAGCATCTGACTCCTCTATGGCCAACGAGGCTGGATCTACAGGCTCCCAACTGGTTTCAAAGGCATCACTGCTGCTGATCCAACGACCGCTAAGCAGCTGCCTCACGGCATCGGCCATGGCTTTCAGCTGCTGCATCGTGTCGTCAGTGCTCTGCTCCGGATTGAGTGCCTGAAGAAACTCCAAATCCGGTTGCCAGCCTGATCCTTTGCCAGTGCGTTGCCGATAGTCGACCATCGCCTCGCGGTAGAGAGTTTTGAAGCGCTGATGAAGCTCGAGGAGTTGCGTCATTGGAACCCCGGCATCACCACAGCTTTCCCAGCTGTCGCGGATGCGTGTTGGCGAGGTGTCTGCGAGCAAAGCCCAATCAGAAATAAGTAGGAGGCCTTGCTGCCGCAGGTAGACCTTGAGGTCGTTGTGACATTGGATTTTTTGGCGGACCCAATGAGGCAGTCCGCAGCGACTGCTGTCATAGGTGCGCAACACCTCCGCACTAAAGGGGCTCACCACCCCTGAGGGGAGCTCTGCCAGGGCTGAATAGCTGAAGGGCTGAGAGGGTTTATCTCGAGCAATGCGGAGTTGATCACTGCCCATATCGTCGAGCCCGTAGCTGGCGATGGCAGATAAATCGAGGTCGTAATTGTCTTTGAAGCGGCCGTACAACACCCGCATCCACGCTTCCAGTGGATGGCTGATGTGGCAACGCAGGCAGAGCAACGGTGCTGGTGCATCCGATTCGATGCTTGCCGTTAGAAGCTGGTCATCGCTCTTGCGGTTGGGGTCACCGGCCTGCAGCCCAACATCACTCAGATAGGCCAGTGCGACAGGCAATTGCTTACCGCCGACACCATGGGAGGTCAGTGTTCTGAGTTCGCTGTAGCTGGCCATCCTTGGACTAGGGATATTGCAATTATGTGGAGGTGAGCTTGAGCTGCATACATGCCGATCTAATTTTTTTGGAATCAATCAGGAAGGATGTAGACGGAGGACTCAAAATCAAGGCATTCGTGATCCAGCAGTTTCTTTTCAAGAATCAAATTCGATGGACTTAAAGCTTAACCAACTTCTTCGTGTACTTCCAGCAATCATCTTGCTGCCAGTTTTGGAGCTTTCTCAGAAAAGCATTGGATTTGAGCAAGTCAAAACAAGCATAGACACCGAATTATTGATACGAAAACGGTTGAGTCAACTAGTCGAAAAAGCCAATCAATTAGATCAGAAAGGAGACTATGCCGCAGCAGCAGACATTTGGGGAAAGATAATTAATTATGTCGAATCTGAAGTAGGCCCAAATCACCCGTATACAGCAGGCGCGCTCAAC
>WTGE01000319.1 GCA_011525445.1 Synechococcus sp. CO36386bin_37 | reverse complement strand
TGAAACGTCGTGGGAGATGCCTTGTTTCACGTTCGGAGTTCAGAACTGAGGCAATCCATAGGCAAAGGGCATCCAACGCACGGATCGGATGAATGGCGGTGAGGGAGGCAACGACTTCAACGGGAGAGCGCAATATCAGCAGATAATCCACTGTCATACCGCCCCCATACCACGCCGAACAAAGTGGGGAAAGCACAAGACAAAGCCTGGGATCCTTGAGAACAATATGTTGACCAGTCCCAAAACATTGGGCCATCGCATTGAGATAGTCCGCCACCCATTCCAGGGTGATGTCGTTCTGCACCCAGCCGCAGGGAGCACGGAACAGTTGCGACCAGGAGCAGCCCAACCTGTTGAGGAAATGATCAGTCAAACCAACAAGACGTCGCGACTCCCAGTACCCCATGGGATTGCCAACCGATGCCCCCAGAACATCTCTTGGGGCCTGCAGACCAGCGGCCTGCAACATGCCTGACAGCGCTGAAGTTCCACTGCGATGCATTCCCAGCACGATCGTCATCCGCGCGGGCAGATCAGCGGCCAGCTGATGGAGACGGCCACACTGAAAGAGTTGCAACGTCTGGTGAAGTCTGGAGGGACCAGCCAGCTTGAGAACAACACTCGCGCTGGCCAATACCGGATCGACATCCTCCACCAGAGTCGACAACGATGCACAAAAAGCAGTGGTTGAAGCATGGGCCTTGGGGGAATCTCCCAATGACAATGCAGCAAGAGCTTGGAGAAGGTGCCCACGGCATGTCCTGATCCGCAACAACTGGGATGACACCAAGCCTTCCTGCTCAGCGGTGTTCATATCCCAGTTGTTGGTCAACACCCGCAGCGGAGATAAGCTCGTGAGAAGATCAAGAATCGAAGGACGATCTCCACTGATTGAAATCAACGGTTGTTGCTGATGCAACCGATCAAGCCGGTCCCATCGGCCATCGATGTAATCGCTGATCAAATCTGCTGCGAAGTTCGAAACCGTCGCCCTCATCCGTTCGAGCGTTGAGACGCCGACTCCGAAAGAGCCTGTTGAAGATCACGGATCTGTGCCATTGAGGCCCCAAGCAACACCTCCAATTCCTTCACACGAACACGCAGTTGTTCTTGTTCAGAGGCAGGGAAAGACTGCGCCTCATGCACCACCGATTGTTCAGAAAGATCAATAGCCTGATGCATGCCCGATCGACAGTAGTGCTCAACCAGCGAGTGATCATCAAGATCCGCAACATCAGGATGCTGTCGCCGATACAGCGCATAAGGGAACACTTTGGTCAAGGCATTGAGAACATGGGGCATTAATACACCATCAGCCAACTCAACATCTTCATCGCAACCGACTTTGCAGTAATGCCGGAGCAAATCCTGGTCTGGCAGATGCGCCAGATCGGGGCGCTGAGCGCGATAGAAGCCATAGGGGAACAAGCTTGACAGCGCCTGAATCACAATATCGTCATCGGTAATCTGGTCGATCTGGCGAGGCATGGTTTGCCTAATTCGCCTCATTTGATGAGACAATTCACTCAGGTTGGGTTGTCGAATCCAATGAAGCAGCAGCTCCTGCTCAGACCAATCATTCAACTCGGGCTTCAACTGCCTGTAGGCATGGTGATCGAACAGCATTCCGAAGACATTGACAGGGTCATCAGGATCAAGCCCAGGAATTCCTAACGACTGAGACGTCCAGACTTTCCTCATCAGATCTACTACATCAGCAATCTTTACTTGGTTCAACCAATGCTCGAGCAAGAATTCATCTGACTTCCCAAGCAACTCGGGCTTGATCTGCAGATAAACATCACGATCAAAAAGGTTTTTCAGAACATTAACAACCCCTGGCGGCTTGATCTCCGAAAGTCTCAGGCAAGGTCGAACCCAGGCATTGTCATCAACGTCTGACAACACCAGTCCCGATTCAAACAACGAATTCTCAAGAGCAACCTGTTGTTTATCGGGTAAGGCTGGGTAGCGCAACAAAATCGACTCAAGCCGCTGAAGATAGGGACCAGCACTGTTGAGGACTTCAATGGGATTTCCCTGCCGCAACCACAATTTGATCGGCAATTCCTGATGCCTAAGTAATCCTGATTGTTCCAGGAACGATGCAAGTGATCGTGGCTGAAACAAGCACTGATCAATCGGGCTGAGATTCGGCGCCAGAGAACCCCAGACAGACAATGGCCACGGCCCGTTGAACCGAGCGTCGTTGAAACGATGCCAGGTCAAACCGTCGGCGTTTTCTGTCGCGACAACCCCTTGAATCAGCTCAACGGTGAACTGGTGCTGCTCAAGCGGGAGCTGACAACGGAATTGATCCAGACGCGGCTGATCAGCATCGATGATCAGGCATGGACCATCCGGAAGCCGTCGCAGGAGTAAAGGGGATCCCACGAACACATTAAGGCTGATCCCTGGGTTCATGCGTTAGCAACTCCTGCTCACCATAGACTGGACAGTCGTGACGGAAATCCGTGAAGCACTGGTGTTCCGCCATCGACGTCGCTCCAGGACTGAAGCAGAAGCTCACAGCTGCTGGACTCGAGGCCGCCCAGCCAGCCGACGTCCAGGAGCTTGAACCAAGGGAGTTTCTGGTGATCTACAGCCCTCCGGATCAGCTGCTTGAGCAGTGGCGAACGCGCGAAGACACACCGGTCCAAAGCTCCGATCTCCGACAGATCTTTCAACAGTTGTTTCACTACACCAAGAAAGGCGCCCGTTGCGCCGCCGGTTGGAGACTGAACTGTTTAGACACAACATCGTTACTGAGATTGATTCAAAACGAGCAGCCTCGCCTCGAGCTCTCAACTCCCTATCCAGAAGCAAGCCCCATCGCCAGCATAATCGCTCTGCAGCTGTTCAAAGAGTCCCCTGAGGTCCTTGAGAATTACCTCAATCTTGAACTACATGCAGAGCTATTTGGCCTAAAACCTGACAGTGATTACATCCAACGACTGCAGACAAGATCGTTAACTGACCTGCTTCTGACGGACTGGTGGCAGGCAAACGCTCAGCGGGAATGCAGCCGTGAACAAGCTGACTCCAACCTCTTTCGCATGCAACAAATTCAGGATGACTTTGATCGAATTCTGCAGGAACAATCTGGCGTGCGCTCCTTGCTTCAGGACCAGAACAAGCTCAGTCGAGATCTCCTGACTCGCATTGCCAAACAACAACTTGAGTCATGAATGCCAACCGAAAATGGAGGCATCAATTTCAACTCTGGCGTGAAGGGTCGGAGAAAGCATCCCTTGACACACTCAAAAAACTCCTGAAACGTCACCGCGCGATCGGGCTTGATGTTGAGGTCATCCAAAACAGTCTTCAATGCCTCCATATTCACCTGGATCAGCAGCATCTACAGCCCCAGCTTCTCCCCCTAACCCTGCTGCTTCAGCCCGATCAATGGCATCCCACGCACAGTGGCATCCATGAACTGGCTTGCCTGAACCACCACCAGGACATCACATCGCTGGATGATCTTCTGGGCAGCGGAATTCTCAATCAAATTCTGAACGGTGAGCGGTCTCTTTACAGCGACCTGCCGCCCATCCCGCTGCAGGCCTATCGAGATGGGCTGAAGCAATCCCAGCGACAGCTCTGTAAGCAAACCAACCTCTCCGCACTGGAGCATCTGGCTGGAGAGGGATGGAGACGATTCATCGCAGCACAACCGGTGGCCGTTGGCCTGGATCGCTACCAACCCACACCTCTGCCTCGTTTTCAGCACGAGCCAACCCACCGCAAGGATCTGCTCGTGGTGTTCGGCAGCAACCAACACCACGCCCAAAGGCTTGCCGTACAGGGGGGCTGGGAGCAGATGATCTGGAGCGATCTGGACAACCTCTCACCGCTCTGGCAAGAACTGCGCAACGTAGAGGCAGAACGGATCAGCATCTGCCATGGCACGGATGAACTCGCCCGTGGAGGACGTTTTCGTATTTCAGAGGCGTTGAACAACGCCTCTGCATCCACGGTTCTAAGCAGCGACGACGTGATCGTCTCCGGCGAGGACATCCACCATGGTCTGCAAAATCGCCAATACAGATCTGCTCCAACAGCCATTCGGTTGTTCACGCGGGGGAGCATCGGTGGTTTGATCAATGTTCCAGCCGCCATGCTCCGAGCGGAAACGTTTCAGAGCAGTTACACCTGCCTGCACAGCTTCAAGCTTGATCTTGCCCTGCTGGCCTTGCATCGGGGTCATCGAGCGCTGCACATCCCGCAACCACTTGTCAAAACATCTGCACTGCACAATCCCTGCGTTCCAGAGCAGGGTTGGCCAGCGGAACGCCATTCATTCACAGAGAAGCAGCTGGATGAGATCGCCGCCATCAAGCAACGTCACGCAAGAACATATTTAAATCCCTCAGCCAGGCTGCGGGTGAACCCCAGGCAAAGCAGTTGTCACGACCTGCTGCAGACGGAAATGCTTCGAGGGCTGGTGTCCATCATCATTCCCTTTCGGGATCGAGTGGAACTGACCAGAACGTGTGTGCATTCCCTGCAGGCCAACGCCAGCAATTCAATACCTTTTGAGATCATTTTAATTGACAATGGCAGCAAAGAAGATTGCACCAAAGCGTGGATTCGTGAGATCACCCAAAGCACCAACATCCATTGCCTGAGAATCGACGAGCCCTTCAACTTCTCGAGACTGAACAATCTTGCCAGAAAGACCTGCAAAGGCGACCACCTGCTGTTTCTCAACAATGACATTGAGTTTCTGTCTCCCAACGTGCTCAACCAACTGCTGGATCCCTTTGCGCATCCAGGAACTGCCGCTGTTGGGACCAGATTGCTCTATCCCGATTTAAGCATCCAACATCAGGGTGTCGTCGTCATCAAGGGTGAGCGCCGCTGCGTTCTGGAACCAGGAAAACACCTCCACCAGCCAGAGGTCATCGAGAGTCTTATCCCGTTGAATGTGCAGGAGGAGTTTTCGGCAGCATCGGCGGCCTGCCTTCTCGTGAAAGCAGATCGATTCGACGCCATCGGTGGATTCAACGAAGAGCTGGCAGTTGTTTTCAACGACGTGGATCTGTGCCTGAGGCTGCGTGAGGCCGGCGGACACATCGTCGTCACACCCCACCCAACCATCATTCACCACGAATCCGTTAGCCGGGGGAAAGATCTCGAAGGAACAGCCTGGGCTCGCCATCAACGTGAATCCGGGCTGCTTCGAAAAAACCACGCAGCGCTCTACGCGCACGGAGATCCGCTGACGAGCCCTCACCTCCACCATCACTCCAACCGCTACGAGCCTGCACCACCACCTCCATCAGCCATCGGCCCTGTCCGAGAACAGGTCATCTACAGCTGGCAACGTCCAATCAAGAGAAGAGATGATCGTCCGGTGTTGATTTTTGCTCAATACAGCGATGAACAATCCAAATCAGTCAGGAATGACGTCGTAGCTCTTCTGAAGACCTATCGGCGTTATTTTTATGTGGTCATTATTGCAGCCACACCGTCTCTTCTTCAGCATCCTCGCAGCCTATCGGGTTTACAACGGGTCAGCGATGCTGTGATAGTTCGACGTAATGAAGGATACGACTATGGAAGCTGGATGACCGGTCTAAGGGCCTTCCGGGATCTGATCATTGAGAGGGGCCAACTCCTGCTATGCAACGACAGTTTCTGGGGCCCGGTTCGGCCCATCAGCAAACTGCTGGAGCGCTTGAAACGAAGCACTGCAGATGTTGTGGGGTTAACCGACGATCTGATGTACGAGCCTCATCTTCAATCCCCATTTCTATTATTCCGCCAGAATGTGATCAGTCACCCGACATTCTGGGAGTTCTGGGAGAACATCAAGCGCTGGGAGACCAAACGCAATATCGTTAAACATTATGAAGTTGGTCTACCGGTCCTGTTGAGACAAAAGGGAATGACATTAGAAAGCCTCTATAGCAAACAGTCCAATGGCAATATTTACCATTCGGACTGGAAATCTTTGATCATCGACCAAGACTTTCCCTTCATCAAGGTGAGTCTTCTTCGCGACAATCCTCACCAAGTGGACCTTGATGGATGGCAAGCCTTGGTCGACCAACACAATCCCTGGCTCACACGCCAAATCATCAAACAACTAGGAACTTGAACACCTAGGCACGTGTTTCAGTACCTCTGCATGGGACGTCACTCCTCTGCTCGAGAATCCCCATTTTTGCTTTGAGAGATGGCATTCCAAAGACGTTTATTCACGCGGTAATCAACCCACTCTGATTCAAAGGAGTTCAGGTTCAGTGTTGATGCCTGTTTACGCTGACGAAAAGCCACCACATTTCTCAACAAGTCGACGTAGTCCGAACAGTCAGGATCCGCAAGCCAAGCTGTCAAGATGGCAGCTTCATACTCTCGACGCGCACGATAAGGAGACTCTTTATACGCCTTGAGCACGATCAATTGATTGGCTCGCTGAATCGCAAGCCTTGACTCACGGAGGTTGACAATGATGCGCTTGTGTTCAAGCTTCAACAAAGCTGCCCGCTCACCCAAATCCACCACGACGTCATGGTGATGAAGATCGCGAAGATGCTTCATCTCGCGTCCGCACCGTTCAGCCAGATCAAGGCCAGAGGTTTGATCAAGGAATCTGGGCAGCAGTTTCCTCTGCTCCAAAGATTCCAGTAAAAACTCATGAGCCCTTTCATGGGAACAAGGAAGCCTCGGAAGCTTTCGTGGGTTTGATATGCAGTCCTCCAATTCGAAAGACACTGAAGAAAGAAGTTCTTGAGCAAAATCCCGAGCCTGATTCTTTTCAAGAAAAGAGATAATCTGATGAACGATCTTCTTCTGCCCATCAGCAAGTGCTACAGAGATTTCTCGTTGCAGATGTGATTTAATCGCATCAAGAGGCTCATCGGAAGGCGCAATAAAGAATGGCTTCCAGCCCTCATTGAGGCAAAAATCAACAACATCGCACTGCTTCAACACCATCAGTTCATCACATGCGACACATGGGGATCAGATCAATCACGCCGTAACGCTGTCAACATGAATCCTCCAACTCCCCAGACCACGATCAAGACGCCCAGACAGGACACGAAGGCTTTCCAACGCCATGACGTTTCAGGGCCCATGGGTCGTTGAGGTTTGCTTAGCATGACGATGAATTTCATCTGACGCTGGCTTTCCATTCGACTGTTGTCCGCAGCACGCATGGCCGAACTCAGTGATTGCCGAGCAAAATCAACATCACCCTGCAGTCGGGACGCCTGACTCGCCAGCTTGTTCAGGTCGCGGCCACCTGCTCCAACAGCTTTCTGACGTTCTTCCTGAATCTGTCGCTCCAGTTCCCTCACCTGATCAGCAACAAAAGCGACTTCAGGTGCGTTCGGATCGCGGAATTGACGTCGAAGGCTGGCTTCCTCCACCTTCAGATCAACCAAACGGGATTCAAGCTCAGTGATGAAACCGGTGGTGGCACTCTGCTCACCCAAGGGGTCCAGCTGTCCGTAGCGATCCTGAAAGGCTTCCAGTGCCGCGCTGGCTTCGGTCAAACGGGTCTTGGCAAACACCACCTGTCCTTCAGCAAAATCCTGTTGATCAGCACTGATTGACTGGTTCACCTCATTGACAAAACGCTGGGCTTGTTGAAGAAGATCCGTGTTGAGCTGGTAGGCATCGTCTGCAGTGAACCCACTGGTGGTGAGCACGATGGTTCCTGAGAGCTCTTGTGGGATCACATCAAGCTGCTGCCGAAAGAATGCCAGCTGCTCCAAGTCGTTTGAATCCGCCGGCAAACCACTCCACTGGTCAGGAGCCTTGGGTGCATAGGACGCCTTGAAGGCTGACGGATCGGGGAAGACTGCTTCCTTAACAGCGTTGGACTTCAGATAAACCTGCAGATAACGGCCGTCCTCCAGAGACGACAGAACACTGGAGCTCTGCAGGGACCCCAGTACCGTTGTGGCGCCAGTTGCCGGCGGCAGTGGCTGCTTGATCACAAACTCGGATATGGCCTGGTAGCGGTCACGGCCGATCCCGAAGCAGTACACCGCTGAAAAAACCACAAAAGCGGCTGCCAAGGTGCGGCCTTTGAACAGTCCCTGAAATCCACCTTGCAATCCGGAACGCAGGATTGGACCATCTCGGTTGATCATCTCACCACCCTTTTCCCAGAACCGAGTCCAAGCACCCTGCGGGTTGAGCCGTGAAGACGAATTCTGGGGATCGACCAAACCCTTCGCACGTGGCTGCTCAGTCATCGGCCAACAGAAGAGCTTCATTCAAGAAGTAGAAGAGTAGTCCAAACCCGCAGCTCAGAGAACTACACGCCACAAGGTAATGAAGACTGATATCAGGGATTGGATAAGCCGTATTAATGCCATGCCTCAACAATTCAACCGCATGGAGAAGGGGATTCCATGTCACTAACGGTCGAACGGGACCCGGAAGTGTATACGTCGCGTAGAAAATACCCGATGTCCACAACAGCAATCGATTGATTCCAAATTTGGTCAAGGTTTTGACGATGGGCAAACGATGGCCCACCACCAAAGCACTGACACCTACGCCCAAACCCAGTGACACCGTCATCATGAAATCAATCAAGATCAGAGCCGGATCATCAATTTTGATCTGCCAGTTCCAGAACGAAACTCCTAAAAAAACAAAAACCAGGATTGACCCATGAATTCGAGCTTCGATCAGTGCCGAAGCCAACAATGTATCCAATGGTCTGATACGGCGATAAAAGAAGAACTTCTGACGCTTTGACACACCCGCTAAGGACTTGATACCAATTTTTCTAAACATATAAAGAAGTGCGATCCCTGACGCAAGCCAAATCACAGGATTCAAAAGATCCGTCGACTTCAAACGAATCAAGATCCTGAGCGCTAGAAGCGTCAGCATCAAGGCAAAGGGTTCAAACAGAACTCCCCAGACACCGAATGCCCCTTTCTCAGCACGTAGTACAAATTCCGTCTCTGACAGAGCCAGAACAATCCTGATCTGCAGCCAGAAACCTTCGATCCAAGATCTGACCGTCCCGATGAATCCCTCACGCACGTTGCTCATCGCACCGAATCGCTACCGCTGTCCATGGCTAGGTATGAACAATCGGGATGTGGCGAGACTTTAACTCTCACGATTGAGATCAGCACGCCCCATTGCATCCTCTGCGATCCAATCCAGCAAGGCCCGCTTCAGCCCTCCCTGGCAGCGCCGTTCAAGCCGCGCAAACACCAGCTGCAACGCCTGCTCCGCCAAGCGTCGGCGCAAACCGGCCGGCAGCGCGATCAACGGACTGTCCGTCGACAGCAACACCGCTGCGCGGGCCTGAGCCTCAACACTCTCCTGCTTGGGGACAAGCAACGCCGTGCACTCAAAGCGGATGGCGTACTGCATGGCGCCAAGCCCATGAATCCGGCAGTCCTCAAAGGCAATCTCAAGTCCCTGAGCTGGATCCGACCACTGCGCAGCAAACGTGACCTCCGGCTTGATTTCAAACCGCAGGATTTGAAACGGCCGCGATGCGTAGAGGAAGCGGCCTTCACCCTTGCAGTCCATCCGCTGACGTGTAAGCAGGCCGGCCATCGAGCGCTTCGGACGCTGCAGAAACCGCTGCAGCAAGGCCTTCCTGCCACCAGGCAGCGCAACCGTGCAGCGATGACTGGCCTCAGCGAGGCAGACAAAGGGCATGCATACGATTAGCGATTGGGATCGGCATTGTCAGATGGGCCAAGCGATGAGGCAGGAGCACGACAGCATCGGCACTGTTGACGTCCCCACCGCGGCGCTCTGGGGAGCCCAGACCCAGAGGTCCCTCAACAACTTCGCCATCGGTGATCAACGGATCCCCGCCGAGCTGATCCATGCCCTGACGCGGATCAAACAGTGCTGCGCTGTGGTGAATGGACGCCATGGTCTTTTGACCGCTGAGCAGGTTGCCCTGATCGAACAAACCGCTGAGGCGATCCAGACAGGCCGGCACGATGATCAATTCCCCTTGAGCGTCTGGCAGACCGGCAGCGGAACCCAGACGAACATGAACGTGAATGAGGTAATCAGCAACCTCGCCGCTCAAGCGTCGGGGGAGAGCCTTGGCTCGCACCGACCTCTCCATCCCAACGACCACATCAACAGGTCCCAGTCCACGAACGATGTCTTCCCGGCGGCGATTCATGTGGCAGCTGCTCTTCAGCTGAAGCAGACGCTGCTACCGGAGCTGCATCAGCTGATCGCCAGTCTCGATGCCAAGGCCGATGCCTGGCGGGACATCATCAAGATCGGGCGAACCCATCTGCAGGACGCGGTGCCGCTGCGCCTCGGCGATGAAGTCAGCGCCTGGCGCGACAGGCTCCGGGACGGCGCCCAATGGCTGAGCACAGCCCAGGACAAGCTTCTGGCCCTGCCGCTGGGGGGCACAGCCGTCGGCAGTGGTTTGAACACACCAACCCGATTTGCCAACGACGTCTGCGCTGAGCTCGCCAGCCGAACGGGATCCGACTTTCAGCCGGCCGAGAATCTGTTTGCCGTGATGGCGGGCCATGACGCTCTGGTGCAAGCCATGGCGCAGCTGCGGCGTCTGGCCGTGACGCTGCTCACCATCGCCAATGACATCCGCCTGCTGGCCTGCGGCCCCAGAGCTGGGCTGGGGGAACTGCTGCTGCCGGCCAATGAACCGGGCAGTTCGATCATGCCGGGCAAGGTGAATCCCACCCAGTGCGAGGCCATGGCCATGGTCTGCACCCAGGTGATCGGCATGGATACCGCCGTGGCCGCGGCCGGGGCTGGGGGGCACTTACAGATGAATGTCTACAAACCCCTGATCGGCTTCAATCTGATCGAGGGGATCCGCCTGTTGCAGGACGCCTGCCGGTGTTTCCGGCTGAATCTGGTCAGCGGGATGGAACCAGACCGTGAGCGGATCGCGTTCTACGTGGAGCGATCCCTGATGTTGGTGACGGCTTTAACGCCGGAAATCGGCTACGAAAAGGCCTGCGCCATTGCGCAGCATGCCCACCGTGAGGGGCTGACGCTTCGGGAGGCCGCCGTTCAATCCGGTGCCATCACCGCCGAACGCTTTGACCAGTTGATCGATCCAGCCGCCATGGCGTTCCCCCACCGCTGACCTCAGGCCGCCCGTTCGGTGGCAGGGTTCTGTTCGCCGGCCTGCTTGAGCAGGTCTTCGGCCTCAGCCACCGGGAAGCGATTGATCGCACGCAGGGCCTGACGGGCATGGCTGCGCAGCTGCTCACTGATCGCTTCGCAGTAGGGCACCTGGGCCAGTAAATCCACAGTGCGGCGCATGATCCTCACCACATCTCCTTCATCCAACGACGTGTTGGCGATCAGGTCGGACCAGTCCGTTCCCCTTGCCCAGGCCTCCACCAACCCCATCAGCTCAGGCTCCCACCAGGCAGGCACCACCACACTCAGACGCTCCTGAGCCCGCAACAACTCCCGCCGCAATCCCGAGAGATCGTGCAGCGCCTCTTCCGCAGCTGGAGGGGGAGGAAAACCACTCCAGAGATCAGGCCGGTTCACTTCCGTGCTGATCGCTTCGAACACCGCCGCCAGATCCGGCGGTGAGAGGTCGTCGAGATGGCCGCTCATCAAAGCCAGGCCCAGCCAAAGCTCGTTGTCGCCGCGCAGGGCGGCCACGGTCCGGCCGATCTCCGTGGGCTGCAGCTCCTCAAGGCAACCGAACTGCTGAAGAATCTCGAGCAAGGCCAGGAAGGTTTCCCAGTGGCGGTTGGAGCG
>WTGE01000308.1 GCA_011525445.1 Synechococcus sp. CO36386bin_37 | reverse complement strand
CCATCACATGCTGGCGGTCAAGCTATCGATTTCATGAGGGCTGTTGAGGCAGCCTTCCGCGCGTCCGAGCTGAGCTTGACGCTGAATTCAGCTGGATCACGCTCAGCTGCATGCGAAGGCTCGCGGCAGGGTGCGGCTCAGGACGAGGGATTCAGCAGCTTCTTCAGGAGTGGCCGGAGCTGAAAGGCCGGATCGTCGAGATAGATGATGTTGTCGATGCGCCAGCTGCCGTTGTCGTCTCGGAGCATGTCGTAGCGCAATTTTTGAGGAGTGCCGCTGGCTCGTCCGACCAGTCCGAACTGCACATCCACGTCCGCCTCGATCCTGTCGCCCTGGGCTTTGCTGCAGCCGGTGACCACAGCTCCGAACGTCTGAGCCTGCGTGTTGCTGAACACATCGAAATCCAGATAGCGACCGTCACGACTGGGAGTGAGCGATGTGGCTTTCAGAAGCAATGCAAACAGCGATGGTGTGAAGCGCTGGCGCTGGCTTGCGAGATCCTCAACCGGGTCACTGCGCTTTTCCATGCGCTGAACCTGCCACTGATACAGCCCATCAAGCTGATCGGTCACGCCAGCAGGACAGACAACCGTGGTTGGCGTTGCCGCTGTCTGATCAGTGGTCTGGCAGGCAGCCAGTGCGAAGCCAAGGGCCAGAACAACAGGGAAAACACGCAATGAGGGCATGGGATCGTCTGATTGACGACAGAAACCAACGAATCACTGAAATGTAGTGAGGTTGACAGGCTCAGACCACCAGGGTCCCCAATGGGCGCCAATCGTCCTCAGCAGCGAGAACCTCAGGAGCTGCTCTGTGACATGAGTGCATTCACATGACTGCGATCTTCTTAACCTGAACCACCGACAACGGCTGATGACCATTCCCTTCGGCGCGCCTGAGCCCACGGACGGTCTGCTGGGCAAATCGGTGTCTTCAACCCGGCTGCGCACCTGGCTGGGCACACGTCTGCGCCAACTCGCCATGGAGCAACGCATTCAGGATGCGCGGTCGCTGCGCGCTGAATTCCTGGTGGAGTGACCATGACGGTTGGACAGGCCTGAAACGCTGGATGCAATTCGATTGGTGGACTTTTTTCAAAGACCCCACTCAATTTTTCTCGATAGCTGTTGTCAGAGGATGAATTATTTCCCTTGAAACTGCCTCAGTCTGATCCAAGGCAAACAAGGGGTTGCTTGCACTCACACCATCAATTCGACTGCACACTGGAAAAAGTTTTCCAGCTCTCAATCAATACCTCGTTCGTCTGAACAACAATCATTGGTGATCCATAGACATCCTTGTTATTCATTTGCACCGTCTTCGGCTGCCACCATTGCAGTGAAAAGGGTGGAAAGGCCTTATTTCCTCTTGTCGTCACGCCAACGGAATTTAACCTTTAAACACGATTTTCAAAAAGAATTGGGTGGAACCAACCATCTCCAAACCATCAATTCACAAGCCAAGACATGCATTTTGATGCCTAATATATTCAATACTACGGCAATTTAAAGCCTGCTCTCAGACAGCAGTAAAACCCCTCATTCAACACTCAAACAACACTCACGCCTAACACTTGCCAGGGGCAATTGCATTGAATTTGAATATCTTTAGACGAAGGAATCGACCCCAGCTTGAGACATCAGGCTGTGTGGCATAAGCCGCTAGATGACATCGTCCATCACACATTTATGACTCGTTCCAATGAGCAACTTGAATTTCTTTGAGCCCCTTTCTGCCAACGCCTGCGAAATGATTGTTGGGGGCCATGGTGGCGGCAACTCCGTATCCAACGCCAGCCATGTCCGCTCAGCAGCCGCAGGAGATTCAGGTACTGCAGGTGCTGTGGACGCACCCGGCGTTGCAGATTTCGTGAATGGTGCCCACGGACTTGGGTTTGACCACATCTCAGCCGATACTGTTGGAAAAGACGGCGATCGCACCAACCGCCACGGAACACTCAACACTCCCAGTGGAAAGGCTGTGAACCCAGCAGGTTGATCCGATCCCAAACGAAGATTCGCTCAGATAAGCATCGGCACGAGTGCCATCAAGCCGATGCTTGTTTCATGGTTCAACAGGCCAAATCGACATCTTCAAGCACTCTCAGATCTCAGCACAATCCAATCAGTCATTCAAAAACCGGTACCGAGACGCGCCTTCCGCAACAGAAAACCAAGAACGGTTTCGCGTTTCGTTGTGATGTCAGCTTGCACATCCATTCCGATCCGCAACGCGCACTGGTCGCGTGCTGAGTTGAGTTGCTCGCGCTGAGGCTTCAATGTGACCTCATAGCCTCGCTCCACTGACACTTCCGGGGCAACGGACACCACCTTGGCTGCCAGGGTGCCGTAGTCGGGATAGGGACAGCCACTCACACGCAGATCGGCATGCTGGCCAATCTCCACGTTGGTGATGTCCTGCGAGGGGATGATCACCTTCACCTGAGAGCTCACGCCGCTTGGAGCAATGCGCGCCAACTCCTCACCGGCAGCCACCATCTGGCCAGGATTGCGAAGATTCAGTTGAAACAGCACCCCCGTCACTGGAGCACGGATCGCTGTTTTGACGAGGTCACGTTCTGTCTGATCCAGATCGCCACCCTGATCCGCCAGCTGACGCTCCAATTGCGCTTGAGCGCTTCGGGTCTGAGCCTGTTCCTCCCTGAGCGCCTGCCGTGCTCGCTGCAGATTGATCCTGGCCTCATCAAAGGCAGCCTGCTTGGCATCGAGCTGCATGGCAGCCACCGAACCGGTCTTGGCCAATTGCTCAAAGCGACGCAATTCAGCTGCCGCAAGCTGAAGCGCCGCTTGAGCCTGATCCACATGCAGGGCAGCCGCATTGCGGGAGGCTCGATGCTCAGCGCGCATGGCCTCCGCCTGACGGAGCAGCGCCTGCCGGCTCTGACGCAACTGCTGATGTTCCCCTGCCAGATCCGTGGAGTCCAGCTGAGCCAGAACCTGGCCAGCTTGCACCGCTTGATTGGGCTGAACCAGAACAGCACTCACCCGTGCTGGAAATGGGGCCTGAATCACGCTGGTTTCTCCGCTGGGTCTCACCTGCCCGCTCCCCCTCACCACCACGCGATAGGGCCAAACCGCCATCAATCCTGCGGTTGAAGCAAAACCAACCACCAGCAACCACCCGGCCCGACGCACCCAAGGCTGTGGTGATGGCAGGAACTCCTCAGGATCGGCTTGGCTCAGCATCTGACCGTGAACCTCTTCCATCTCGGCCAGGGATTGATCCTGCGCAGGCACGATTTCGCCCGACTCGGTTGGACTGGAAGAAGAATCACTCATGGGGCAGGCAGGCAATAGCTGGCAAGGTGTTCCTTGGCGCCGGGGTGGTTTGGATCGGGGGGACCCTGATAGCGCACCTGACCGCGTTCAAGAAGCACCACCCAATCAGCGCGAGCAATCACGCTGGGTCGATGGCTGATGAGCAGCGTGGTTTGACCCGCTCTTTGCTGCAACAACTGATCCATCAGCCTGCGCTCGAGCACTGGATCAAGCGCTGCTGTCGCTTCATCAAGGATCAACAGAGGCGCCCGGGCCAGCAACGCCCGAGCGATCGCCAACCGCTGGCGTTGTCCACCCGAAAGGTTGGCACCAAATTCGCCAAGTACGGTCTGGTAACCGTCCGGCAACTCTCGAATGAACGCATCGGCCAGCGCTAATTCACAGGCCGTGACCACCTCATCAAAACTGGCCTTGGGCTGCACGAATTGAAAGTTCTCCAGGATCGATCGACTGAAGAACTGAGGATCCTGCACCACCAGACTCACCTGCTGTCGCACGGCATCGAGAGGGATGTCGCGCTGTGCGAAACGGCCGTAGCGGATCATCCCTGTCTGAGGGGCATAGAGACCGGCTATCAGTTTCGCCAGCGTGCTTTTGCCGCAACCGGATTCACCGATCAGTGCTGTGCAGAGGCCTCCTGGAAACACCAGTGAAAAATCCTCAAGGAGCTCGAGGCGACCGGGATGATGAAAGCCAAGCCGGTCGCACGAAATCACACAGGCCGGGTCAAGGGAAACCCATGGCTTCTTCTGTGCCTGCGGATCCTCTGCCGTTGCATCAAGAACCTCCGAAAGACGATGAACAACCACTTGCGCAGCGATGCATTGATTCACGAAGCCAACCAGGGCTGAGAGGAAACCGAGAACATTGCCACTGAAGCCGCTGAAAGCCAGCAGCTGGCCGATACTGAGACGACCATCAATCACAAAGAAACTTCCGTACCAGAGCAGCGCCAGGGTGGTCGTGCTCGTGAGCCAGCCCGTGAGCGAACTGCCGAACAAACCCAGCTGCAGGGCGCTCCAGCGCAGACGAGCGATCCTTCCAAAACGCGATTGATACTCATCCCAGGCCTGGGGCATGGCCTGCGTCGTCTTCAGCACCTGCGCGCCGCGGAACAGCTCAACAAGAAAGCCCTGGTTGTCCGACGCCGCAACAATCAGATCCTGCGTCCGCTGACGAAGAGCGGGCACGAACACCACACTCACGCCGCTCACCAAGGCAAAGGCCAGCAGCGACACCGCCGTGAACGGCACGCTGTACATCAGCATCGCCACCAGAGACAACAGCGCCACAAAAGCCTGCGCTGGAATCCCCAGGACCAGGGTGCTGACCATGTTGTTCACCTGGGCCACATCAGCGATGCGCGCCACCACCTCCCCACTGCGATGGCTGTCGAAATAGGTCATCGGCAAACGCAGCAGGCGGGCTCCGTAGGTCATCAGCAAACCGAGCTGAAACCGCTGCGCGAAATACCCCACCAGATGGCCCGCCACGGTGGCCATCACTGTGCGAAAGGCAAACAGCAGAGCCATGGCCACGCCAAGGCTGGCCAGCAACTGGCGATCACCACGTACGAGCACATCATCGGTGAGCAGCTGCATGAGCAGGGGCATGCCCAAGCCCAGCAGGCCAAGCACGGCATTGATCACCAGGACCTGGAGCAGCAGACCTCCATAGGGCTTGAGCAGAGGCAGGAACCGCAGCCATGGCGACTGTGCTGGATGGTCATGCTCCGCCAGACGCACCCAGTCGGGCTCGAGCAGGAGCATCACCCTGTTGCTCCAACCTTCCAGCCAGGCTTCCCGATTGATCCGGCGCAGACCCACGGCGGGATCGGCCATCACGAAGCGCCGACGCCTGCAACCGTGGAGCACCACCCAGTGGTTCCCCTTCCAGTGACAGATCACCGGAAGGGGAACCGTATGCAGGTGATCGAGCAGTGCGGGGTCGGCTCGCACGGCACGGGCGTGAAAGCCAAGTGCTTCCGCGCCGCGACGCAGCCCCAGCAGCGTGGTCCCACCGGCACCGGTTCCCACGGCCTCACGCACCTCAGAGAGTGGCACGCGAATTCCATACGCCAGGGCCACCGTCGCCAGACATGCTGCACCACAATCTTCTTCGGCGTATTGCTGCACGCAGACTTGACGCGGCATTGGTACTGCTCTCACCTGAGAAGCGTAGAAACTGCGGTCCACTCGGGCTACGCCCTTCTCGGGCTGGGTGGGAAGCAGCCATGGGGTCAGGATCAGCGTGAACAGACGCTGCAGCAAGCACAACCTTGAACCGTATGAACCGATGCAATCAGTACAAACTTCACTGAACTAAATTGAAAAGAACTATTGATAGCTCAAGTGAGTGAATCGAGTGATCAATATTCTTGTCCAGAAGCTGAAAATCATGACGAACAGAATGCGGAACTGAACGCAATCCTTCATCTCTGGCACGATCGTTTATCACAATGGGCCAGATCCGGCCGCCTCGGCAATGCTGCTCAGATAGCGCTCCGATTGGATCCGGATCACCAGGGATTGCAGAGCTTCTTAGGGCGAATTGCAGAGAACAACGTTCAGGATTTACCCGGTGTGATCTGTCTGGGTCCAGAGGCCATGGAAGACAGTCCCGGTGCCTACTGCGCGGACAGAACGCTGATCCTGCTCAACAGCGATTGGCTGGGCACTGCACTCGAGGAGCAGGTTGTGGCGCTCCTGTGCGAACAACTCGGCCATCACCTCGATGTTCTGTTCAATCAGGTGGATACCCCAGGGGATGAAGGTGAACTCTTTCTGGAGTGTCTGAGGAGCCAGCCTTCAAAGACCACGGTGGAGATGTATCGCAAAACCAATGAAGAGGCGGGCATCGTGCATCTCGAAGGCGAGGATCTTGTGGTTGACGAGGCCGGAGTGGGCGCGATCTGCCTCGATCTGCGTGATCTGAGTTAACAACAAGAGCCCGCAAGATGACCATTGCACTCATCTGTGCTGACCCCCATCACCCACTGATTCGCGCTCTTGCCGATCGCTTTCACATTCAACCCAGGCACAGCCAGGACCCACTGAGACCAGGCGATCGTCATCGTCTTGTCGTGCAGACCCCTACAGCGATCCCCTTCAGCATTCAGCCCGTTTCTGTTCCCACGCTTGAGGTGTGGCCGGAACACCTGGATGGGCCTGCGCTTCTCCCCGGTTGCGGCGATTGCGTCACTCGATGTTGACGTCGGAACTGAGTCAGCACGCTGACAAGCTCACGCTGGAACGACTGCTCCTCTGGCCCTATGGACCCCGCTCCCCGGCCTGGCTGCATGACCAGGATCTGCTGGATACTGTGGAATCCTGGCTGAGCGATCCCTGGCAGGGAGAGCGCTGGGTCGAGGGTCCTGAATCATTCAGTGCCGATGAGACCGCAACGGCGATTGCCGAGTCTCTTGAAACAGCTCTCAGCAGCTCCCTTGCCTTCTCAAGGCTGAAATTCGAGGTCTGTGATCAGGATGGGGATCGACAGCTCAACCCGAATGAACTGCGGGCAACGCTGCTGAGGGCCGGTGTGAGTGCTGGTGAGGTGGGATTGGTGCTGGAGACGCTGGGAGCTCCCGAGGGCATCACGGCTGCGGCCTTCCATCAGGGATTGGATCACGCCCTGGCGGATGCCATAGCTCATGAGCAGTGCTCGGTTCAGATGCTGGAGCTGACCAGGCAGACGGCGGAGACAGAACTGCTCCTCCATGGTTGGCATCCCCATCACATTGCCGCCATTCATGCGTCAGCGCAGCCAAGACATCAAGGCGAAACGAGGGGAATGACCCTCAACAAAGGCATCAGGACGCTGAAGAACTGGCTGCGCACAGCGGTGATCAGCTGGATTGCTATCGAAATCGTACCGGGCCTCGGGGTGCTGTCCCGGAGAGAACGTCGCAGCGATGGAGAGCCATCGCTGCTGTTCACCTATCGCCTGGCCGATGGCCGTGTCGCTCTCGTCCAGCGCAGCGCCGACTTTCGCCATGTGGATCTGCGTTGGCACAACAGTCCGGAGCCGGAGGAGGAGATTGTCTGGGAGGAGGGCGAGCTCAGACGCAGCCTTGTTTTTGTGAATCGCCGGATTGCTGCGGTGCGCGTTGAGGGGCATTGGAGCGAACTCAATCGCGTTGAAAAGCTGTTCATCAGCGGGGAGCAGCTGTCCCGTTGGATGCTGGAACTGTTCAGGCGCAGGGGCTGTTTTCAACTGGAGCAGGAGCAGCCCCACAGTCCGGCTGATTTCATCTGCCGCTGCGCGCACGTGAGCTGCAAGCACGTGGCCAGCCTGATCCTCGAGACGCCCGACGCGTCGATCACGGACATCGCCAACCAGACCAGAGCGACCACCATCTGCGGCGGCTGCGTTCCCGTGCTGGAAACCTGGCTGGCTGTGGGCGGAGCGATGCCACCCGGCGCTGCGACAACTCCAGCACCGTTTCCAACATCAGCCAAGGCGCAGCGCAAGAGCGTTGCAGCGGTTGTGGCCGCAGGTGCGAGCCTGATGCCGATTCAGAATCGGCTCGATGAGGCCAGGGCCTTTCTGCACCAGTGCTACGAGGAGCAGCATCTCCAGGAGGTGCTGACGCCCAGGTTGAAGGAGGTGGAACAGCAGCTTCAGCGCGATGGCGCCTACGTTCACAGCTATGACGAGCTGGCCTACGGAGGCAAACTGGCCTGGCGCAACAGCACACGTTGCCTGGGGCGTCAGTTCTGGAGAGAACTGCACGTACGCGACAGGCGTGATCTCAACAGCGAACAACAGATGTTCCAGGCGATTCTGGACCACATCGAAGCGGCCACCAATGGTGGGCAGTTGCGCTCCACCCTCACCGTGTTCCAACCGGATGGGCGCCGGATCTGGAACCCACAGTTCTGTCGCTATGCCGGCTATCGCCTGGCGGATGGTTCCGTTCTCGGTGATCCGATGCAGCTGGAACTCACCGAAGCCTTGCTGAATCTGGGTTGGACGCCAGGTGAGCGCACAGCGTTCGATCTGCTGCCGATCGTGATTCAGATTCCAGGGCGAGAGCCGTGCTGGTTTGAGCTCCCTGAGGATCTGATCCTGGAGATTGAAATCAGCCATCCAGAATTCGAATGGTTTGCTGATCTCGGCCTGCGCTGGTATGCCCTGCCGGCAGTGAGCAACATGGCCCTGGATTGTGGCGGTGTGCAATACAGCGCTGCACCGTTCAGTGGTTTCTACATGGGCACGGAGATCGGTGCGCGTAATTTCGGCGATCAGAACCGCTACAACCAGTTGCCGTTGATCGCATCGGCGATGGGACTGGACACCCGGTCGGATCGATCCTTATGGCGTGATCGAGCCCTTGTGGAATTGAATGTTGCCGTGCTGCATTCCTATGAACAGGCGGGAGTGCGCATGGCTGACCATCACTCCCTGACGCAATCATTCATGGAGTTTGCCGCCACAGAACATCAGTGCGGCAGGAGTGTCCAGGTGGATGAACGTTCCGTGGTGCCGCCGATTTCAGCGAGTGCAACACCGACGTTTCACGCCGAATTTGATGGTGATCAGATCCTCAAGCCCAACTTCTTTTTTCAACAAGACCCCTGGACAACGAACACAGCGCGGAACGAAGAAGCTTTCTCAAGCCATGACGTTCGAAGCTGTCCGTTTCGACATGGCAGCAGTCGTTAATGGTGCAGGTTCAAGGAGAAAGCCGAAGACAACGGACGACAACACAATGTCCACTGGGTTGAGCAATGATCCAGCAATCAGCTTTTCTGCGATTAAGCGTTGTAGGCCACAAGATATCGGCATTGCTGAATTGATGTGAATACAACCGATCTGCAACATCAGCAAGACTTGAAAGTCCTGCGCCTTGAAGATGATGGCAAGTGTCTGAAAGTTGTTGATCTCGTCTGCAGGCCCTCTCAGGAGCCACGCACGCAAGTGTTGTCATGACCTTTCGCACTGCTGGCGGTATTTGCATCATTCATCAAAGATCTTCGAGATCAGTTTGAGCGCTGACGACCATCAGCTTGCAGTCAATCGAAAGACATCAATCGAGAGAGTCGCAACCAAGAATAGATCTATTCATTGTTGAATACAAATATTCTGATGAATTTAATTCACGAACAATATACATTCAGCATTAGAATTTAACTAAAATCAATCACTTCAAGTATGAAAAAGCAGGAATCAAGACTAAAGGTCATCTAGCCAGTGATGCTTCAGGAAGTTGTGTAGGCCCAAACCAGGAAGTTTGCCTCTCGAAACCTAAAGCGCGACGAAACATCGACCACTGTTGATCACCATAGTCATAATGCCAGAATTCATGAGGCCAATTCGAAAAGCCAGCCTCAACCATGGACCAGAACAGAAGACGCCGATTGCATTGCGCTTCAGAACAGCTTGTTGAAAAGCAACCGTTGAGGTTTTCGTAGTAATCGGTATGGCTGATTTCAGAAGGATCATCAAATACTCCACCCATATACAGAAGCTCTCCTGAACCTTTTCGTTTGAGAGTTAAATCAATAGCCCCTCCAGTCAAGTGCTGCGGCCAGGTTGTTGAATCCCTTTCGTTGTAGTTGGTGGGATCGGAAGCATATTGCGCCACAAATTCACGACACGCCTCGGGTGTGGGATCGTCGAGCGTTGACTGAGCAAACTCCATGAAAAAGTTGAAAATGGCCACTTGGACTTCAATCGGTCGAAATGCATCAAGGACAAAGAGCTCAACATTCAATGGTGCGAGTGAGTCATTCACCTGCTTCAATCGCTCCGCAACCGATTCCCGACACCAGAGCCCGCTGACAGCTCCAGGAAATGCCTTGAAATAGGGAGGATTTAATCCGTCATTGCGTGCATAGAAGTTCTCGCCATGGAAACCAAGTGAAGAAAGTTCAACCAAGCGCTCATGAGATCGAGCATGGCCAAGATCCACTGGTTGCTGGTGGTAGTTCTCTCCGTTGAAAGATGCATCAATTGCAGGAATCTGTCGCTCTCTGGGGTCGTAGTTCAAAGGGCTCATCAATGGCAAAAAGGATGGTGGAGGTTGCAGCTCTGGATCAGACCAGGCAGAGAACACAAGGGATCACACATCAACAACCGGCAGGAATGACGTTGAATCCATGTCCAAAAACCAAACGACCATTTCGGCAGAGTAACTGTGCTTGTTCAGAAGCACCCTGGATGAACGATTGTTGTTGATAGAGCAACCGATGCTGCAGCAAATTCAGTGAACGGTCACCTTTCCAGTCCACCATCAGCAGTCGAGGCATTAGCTGAAACCGCCCAGTGAGGATTGCTGATCTTCTGTTCGCCGAATCGTTGCTTGACAGACGCCGCGAGGACCTTACGTCCGTTGTTGGTCGTCAATCACAACGTTTCCTCGCATGAACAGAAGCTGCGGATCTGAGTTGCCCGAGTCTTGAGACATCGCTTGCTGTTAATTGGTCAAAACGGTACAGACGAATCCAACCGTAGTGAAAATACATGGATTTGATCACCAACAATCAGATTGATTCATGGTGACCGTGTACAACCACCCTCAACAATTGCCATCTGCATCATCCATGGATTTCATCAATCCATGCATCAGCCTGTTCGCGATTCACGCGATTGAATCGCATCACTGTTCTGCCTATCTGCCTATGGCCATCATTCCTTAGTGCGTAAAACTGTTCCAGGTTTACATACAGTCCCAAGGACTTGGCATTAACGAACCAGCATCCATCGATCGATCAAACATCGATGTGGGTGAGGGTCAGCACAGGATCGGCTGCAGCTCATCAATCTCTGCGATCAGACACGAGAGTGTGCACTAGCTATGCCAATGGACAAGGCTCAAGGTGTGTGATTAAAGCCCTGCATCTGCTTCAGTGGTGATCAGTTGCGCGCGCTCGCACCAAGCAAGACAGACAATAATTCAAAGAGAAGTCCACATCAAATTGTGAAGTCACGGGAGAAAGCTTGACATGATGTATAACTTCAATATCACAAGTAAAAGCTCAATCGAAGTGATTGGGCACTGAAAATCTTTGCTTCTGTTGCAATGGATGCTCACAGTTTCTACAACGTTCAAGTCTGGGATCTGAGATCGAGGAACTTCAGCATCCAGGAGATCGCAGACGAGGCGAATCTGGACCCCATTGATGTGGTTCAGCGCCTCAGTTTCGATGGCTTCAATCAGTACACCGTCACCGCGTCGGAACTTCAGGAGGCTGGGCTCGACGGGCCAGATGCCGAACAGTTTGGAATCGACGTTGTCAGATGAGCTGACGATCCAAACGAACCCAGCGGTTGGTCTTTGGCACCTCCATGGTTTCGGGATTGCAACGGTCTGATGGGCTGACGCTCGCAGATTGCAGCTCAAACTCTGAAAAGTAGGACCCTCTTGTGAATTTTGGATCGCAGCAGGCATGATCAGAAGGCATGCCTCAGAACGGTGTTGTGA
>WTGE01000338.1 GCA_011525445.1 Synechococcus sp. CO36386bin_37 | reverse complement strand
CCATGACTCTGAAGGTCCTGATGGCTTGATAGCTGGATCAGACGATCCGCGCCAAAGAGTGCAGCTGAGAGAACAGCGGATCACCTTGGCAGAACGCATCAATAGCCACCATGGGCCCCGTCGTTCTGCCTATCGGAGCCGGGATGACCGTGATCTGCGGCAACACCGACGCCGACAATTGGTGGGGTGTCCCATGTGAATTCAGGAGTGTTTCGCTGGGTTGGCGCTGACTGAGTCACTCCCATCGTCCGTGACAGCTAATCCTCATGGCGATGACCCGGAAGCAACGACTGGCGCACTTCCGGCAAGCGGGCCACCTGCTCGCAAACGAAGGCAAGCGAGAGGGTCATGGGCCGCTCCGAACGTATCGAGGAGCATGCCGAGAATCCGACGGTTGGCGTTGCGATCCATGGGAGGGGGATGCGGTATTGACGAGATCCACCCTCTGCCTTCCTGACAATCCAGAGGCTGATCGGCGACATCTACGGTCGTGACTTTGGTCACAAGAACCACCCGCCAACTCGATTAGGGTCTCGTGGCAATTTCATGGGCCGCATGCTGAAAGCCTTGTTTTCTGTGGTTTTCGCAGCGGTGATGTGGGTGCAAGTGCCGCAGTGGCAGCCAGATTGGTCTCAATGCGCAGTGGACACGCCGGATGTTGATTGCCATTGGTATGTCACGGCGCCAGACAACACCTTCGGAGACGGCTTCAGCTGGGAGAACGCTCCCTGGTTCAGCGCAGAGGGCCTGAGGGATGTCGGTGAACTCAAGGACACGATGACGGCCCTTCACAGGCGGGCATCGGAAGAGATCTAGGTGCCAGGAATTGCAGCAGCAAGCCGAAAGGGAGACGCGGGCGAGGGAACCCGCGCTCGTTCAACTCCCAAAAGCGTTAGCAATGGTGCTCGCGCCATTGGGATAATGACGCAAGCGGGAATGATTCCAACTAAGTAGTAACACCTAAAAGGGCGTCAGCCACGACCTGCGAACAACAACTGAACATCGAAAGAAACCAACGCAAGCAATGACTCTTTCCATGCGTCATGCAGGGGGTGGGCTGAGGGGTCCACTCCTTTTTTGCCTCTGAGACACCAGGGGCATCAACAAAACCCCGACGCCTTAACTAGTACGTATGCATTGAATGCATTGCCGTGGGAGAGGGTTGGCTGAACGACAGCGATGACTGCTGGATCTGGCGCTTCCATCGCGATCAGAAGGGATGGATCAAGGATCCAAAGGTGTTCATCGACAGAGGCCGCCGGATGTCGGAGGGCCCTCCTCTGCTGACAGAGCGCCGTCACCTGAGGAAGGAGGAAGCCGATCAGCTCTGGTCGTCGTTGCAGACGCAGGGGTGGAAGCGGCTGGAATCCCCGGCCTGGGGCGACGCGGCTGACGCCTGAGGAGATCAAGGGGTCAACCTTGATGCTGTCCATCAGCGCCACCACGTCCCGCACTGAATTGACATGGTGTAGCTGTGAGGAAAAATTCATCACGGGGTGGAAACAAGGAAACACTCCCGTGATGCGTTTCGAGACCCCTGCCTTTGGCGGGGGTTTCTTTTTTCAATATTGCTTGCGAACAACCCTTGAGGGAGACGCTAACTGCCCTGCAGCGAGGCGCCCTCCCACATCTCCTGTAGCTCACTGACATAGCTGAACTCGTCAGCCAGGATCAAATCTGCGGCTTGTCCGCGCAGTCAATCGGCGTAATCCGCGCCAGCGAGGATGAGTTTCGAGCCGTTTCTGGAGTACAGAGCTAGCTGCAATTCGTAGGTGCGGTCCAGCCACGAGTCGGGGACCATCGTCTTCAGATCTGCCCAGGCGATGTCCTTCGCTTGCTTCCGCGATGGCGCCAAATAAAACACCTTTGCGCCTGGCTTGCTGAGGCATTCCTCGATGCCCGCGGTGAGCATCAGGCGGGTTTTGCCGAAACGTCTACCGGTGAAGACGACTTTAACCTTGGCATCACTGCGGAGGATTTCCGCAGCGGCGGGCTTGAGTTGAAGCGTTGCTGCTGGCATAAACCATTCTGCCGACTACCGATTCCCCACTTGGGGGAGGAAATCTGTTCAAAAAATCCCTCGGCTGGGGGAGTTGATTCCCAGCTGGAATGGAGATGGTGTGTTCACGGGGCGAGAGCCTCACAACACACAGGAATCAAATGAAA
>WTGE01000285.1 GCA_011525445.1 Synechococcus sp. CO36386bin_37 | reverse complement strand
GCAAGTAAATCTCGGCTGCCGCGTCGCCTGATCAGATGCTGTTTTGTGTCTGGCGGCCACAGCCAGACTTCAGCTTGGCAAGCATGGCTTCAGCCGAACGCGAACGTTGAAGAGCAACGCCACCAATCCCGTCGGTCAAGCCGTCGAGACGCTGCTCGCCAGGAGCGTTCACAGAATCCTTGATCAAGAGGCAACAGACCTTCAAAAGCAAAAGGTGTTGTTGGCCATGCGCGGAGACACCATGAGTCCTGAGATGGAAATGGCTGTTTTGCAGGCCTGCCAAATCTTGCAAGACACGACCGAGGAAGTGGCCTGCGAACTCATCAACACGGTGCTGATTAGCGCGAACGATTGAGCTCAGCCTCGGTGAAGTTGTAGCGAACAGGATCGCCATTGCTATCGCTGCACTCAACCCAAAAGCGCAAATCGTCCATGGTGCTTGTATTGGCCACTTCGACCATGGAAATCAACTGACAATCCGGATCAGCCGCAGCAGCTTCGGCTGCAAGCTGGCGAAATGTTTCCACCTCGTCCAATCGTGAGGAGAAGCGGCTGACGAGTTCAGGAGCTTGGTCTTCGCTGTAAGGGTTCAACGCTGCAGCATTAATTGCCGCTCGATGGGCAGCAGCTGGAGGCTTGTCCTCGGGTTCAGACATCACTGGCTCAGGTACCGCTGGATCTGAGGTCACCGGCGGAGCTGGAACTCTGGGCTGACTCGCGCAGGCCGACAGCAACGCCAAGCCAACCAGCACGAGCGAATGGCTGATCCTCACAGGTTTTGTGCACTCCAGTCACGACTCATCATCCCGAGCGATCGCAGGTGTGGGAAGTGCCATCCCCACAAGATCGAATCAACCGCTCAGAGCCAGAGCTCAGGAAGCCTCCGCATCATTGATCTTGCGCTGGGCTTTCTCCGCCTTACGGATGATCTTCTGGGCCTGTTCACGCGTCAGGCACTCTTCAGCCTTTTGTTCGAGCTTTCGCAGCTTTTTCTCCTGCTTGGCCAGATCCACTGGAACAACGTCGCAAGTAAGTGGCACCAGTTTATCGGGCCCTTTCAGAACAAGGGTTTCCAGCTGCCGCAAGCAACGCAGCAACTGGAAATGTTCGGGGCTCGAAGGCTGTTCTTCCAACCCGCCATGGATCGTGGCTAAGACGCCGAAGGTTGCTGCTCGTTCTTGACTCAAGACATCTCCGTGCTCAGAGATCTCAGTCACCTGGATCTGGTGCGCAGCGGCATGGCCCTTCAAGCCGTTGGCTCACAAGGGCTGAGCTGGAGTCATGGCGAGGAAGCCAGTTGGGTCACCTTGGCGGCCATGGTTGCCTACGACGAAACCTGGGGTGAACACCTGTTCAGGGAATCGGGGGAACTCCATCACCCGACAGCCATGGGGCAGCGAGGCAAAGGCCAGCACCACTGGGTGGAATGGCGAGAAGAAGGCGTTGAGCCCCTCGTCATTGACCCCCTGTTCTGCAAATTTCTCGTGGATGGCTACGACCCCAGCGGGGTCGTCTGGGAACTCAAACCCTGCAGGCCTAACTCAGCAAATCCAAGGGCATAACTTCGATCGAAGGATCATGCGGACAGAAGGCATGGCGATACGCCTCGGCTTCAGCTTGCGAAGGGAAAGAAGCAATGAGAGACCAACTCAAGGAGCCCTCGCAAGCGGTTCCAGAGCTCTGCGCCACAGCCCAGGTTTGCTGATTCATCACTGGCGCTTCAGACAGGGCAAACAATACTTTTGTAATTCACAAATTCCTGCATCCCAAGACGTCCCAGTTCGCGACCAAAACCACTGTCTTTCATCCCCCCAAAAGGAACGCGAGGGTCACTTTTGACGAAGTCATTAATGGCGATTGACCCTGATTCAATGCACTCAGAAGCCAGGCGTCGCGCATGATCTTCTCTCGCCGTGAAGATGGCTGCGCCCAAACCAAAGCGGCTCATGGCCGCCAGGTTTAAGGCCTCCTTTTCATCACTGGCACGAATCAACGTCACAACCGGTCCAAACACCTCATCATCAAAAGCCGGTGTGCCAGGACCAGCACCTTCCAACACGGTCGCTGGATACCACCAACCTGGCTGATCTGGGATCACCCCACCTTGAAGCAAACGGCAACCAGCAGCGATGCTGGCAACAACTTGGGCATGCACCTGATCCCTGAG